>CANRLD010000095.1 GCA_947631375.1 uncultured Methylophaga sp.
TCAACCTGCAAGCTGCCTTGTTTTTCCGGGATATACACCTGTTCTGTCAACGCTTCTGGCTCAATAGCAATACCGCGATATTGCATCACTGTCGCCAGCGCGGCCGGGCCGCATTGATATTCTGTCTGGGGGAAAAAAGGAACCTCTGTCAGTTCAACCTGACGAGGACTGAAAGGTTGCTGAACAAGCTGATTGCTCTGTGGCGTATGACTGCAGGCAAACAGCAGCGAGGTCATAAAAAGTAAAACACCCAGCCGAAGCCGGGTGTGGAGTGAAAACAATATGTTTTTCATCGTGATGATTACATTAACGAACCGGGTGAACAAAGGGGAAAATATCGGTTGCGCCGATAGCATCAGTAATAATAAAGACCACAAAAATCAAGACGATGGCACCCAATACACCACCGGCAGGCAGCTCATTAATCTGCTGATTTAATTGAGCAACTTCAAAGTCGGTCATACTGCTGATACGTTCCTGAACACTGTCAGGGGCAACGCCCATCGACAATAATTTTTCCTGAACCTCTTCACGATCTAGCAGGGCTGACAGCTGCTCGCGATCATAGGCTGATTGTTGTGACTGTATAACTTCCGGTGTGCTGATCATGGCGGCTTGAGCGGGTAAGGTAACGCTGCCAAAAAAGCTCATTAATGCAATCCAGGCAAGTAATTTTTGTTTCATAAATCCTCCGTAAAATAAGTCTCAAAGTCAGTATCTGACTGTTTTTAGCTTAGCATGAGATTTACCGGCGTACTATAAAATGGTTGTTTTCCAGCGTGACAAGCGATGTTTGATATGTCATTAATAATCGCCTTGTCCGGCAGTTTTTAAAATATCTATTTGCTTTTTGTCATCATTGCGTCCAAGCAGATTTTGCTGGGTGATTGTTAGTTACTGGAGCCGATTATTCGTTCTATTCAACGTTTGTTAACCCCTGTTACGATACTGGCATCATTAGTGGCGTTGCTGTCTGGTCTATCAATGAGCTTTCTGATCATTGATAAAATTGCCGAGGCAGAACAGGCTCGGTTGGAAGCCGCCTATAACGTGACGTTTAGTCAGACAGTGGATGCAGTGATTACCAAACTGCAGACATACGAAGAAGTCTTGAGGGCGACACAAGGCTTATTTTATGTTTCGCCTGATTTGTCACGCGCTGACTTTACGGCCTTTTATCAAAGCTTAAAGCTGGAAGATAATTATCCCGGTATTCTTGGCCTGGGCTATGTGGTTTTATTGGAACCAGAACAGCGAGCCGAACATATTCAGGCGGTGCATCAATCCGGGGTAACCGATTATGCGCTTTTTCCTGGCGGTGAACGTGATATCTATTCATCCACGTTATATATCGAACCATTAACGGATGAAAACCATAACGCCTTGGGCTTTGATATGTACTCGGACTCCGCCAGAAAAGAGGCAATGGATCGGGCAGCAGAGACTGGGCAAATAGCGCTCACTGAAAAGGTCTCATTAGTACAGACTGGCTCGAAAGAAG
Organism: uncultured Methylophaga sp.; assembly: GCA_947631375.1. Classification (GTDB taxonomy): domain Bacteria; phylum Pseudomonadota; class Gammaproteobacteria; order Nitrosococcales; family Methylophagaceae; genus Methylophaga. Next base: position 1,502 of record CANRLD010000095.1, read on the forward strand.
CCTTTGATGGGCTATTAATGTATTTACCGGTGTTGATTGATCCCGGTGAGTCTGCCTTGCCGGGAGAGCAACGTACTTTACCTTCGGGCTGGATCCATGCGGTATTTCGTCTGGATGATTTACTGCGTGATGTGTTGATGATGCATAGCCAGGTGGGCTCGCTGACAATCTATGATGAAAGCGTTGATAATACGGATAACGTGCTGTTCAGCCGACAGGGTGACGCTGCAACATTGCCTATCAGTCTGCAAAAAAGCTATGAGATAGGCGGCAGAACCTGGTCGTTTATCGGTCAGCCGGGCAGTGCGTTTGTGGACACAATGTCGTCAAACAGCGTGGCAATCAGTTGGCTGGTTGGCGGTATTATTTCCTTGCTGTTTGCGCTGGTGGTTGCTGCTATCACTAACAGTCGTCTAAATACCGTGCGAAAAACTGCACAATTAACAAAATCTTACCGGCAAAACGCCCGGCGTCTGGCATTGGCAACGCAAGTTGCCCAGATTGCGATCTGGGAGTGGGATATTGAAACCAACGAAGTTGTTTTCAATAATCTGGCAAATACGGTGTTTGACTTGCAGCCAAACGTTAACAGGCTGGACTACACCGAGTTTGAAAAACTAATCCACGAAGCAGATTTAATGGCGTTTCGTATTGCCATTGAGCAGGCAATGCTACATCACTCTCCGGTCGATCTCCGTTTCAGAGTGCATCACACTGCAGGCATAAAGATGTTGAAAACCTCGGCAGAGCTTTATTTTAATGATGCCGGACAAGTCGTCTCGCTCATCGGCATCAGTTACGACGTCACCGAAGACTGGCAGCATCAAAAGCATATTACCGAGACGGAACAGCGCTGGAAACATGCGCTGGAAGGCAGTGGCGCCGGGGTCTGGGACTGGAAAATCGCCGATGATGTTGTGCTGTTTTCCGATAAGTTACTGGCGTTGCTGGGCTATCATCCCGGTGAGATTCCCGGTGAAATGGCGCACTGGTTGAAGCTGATTCACCCCGAAGACATAGAGCGGGTGACAACAGATATTAACCGGATGGTGAACAATGAAATTCCGGAATACCGTTATGAACATCGGTTGCAGGCAAAAGATGGCACCTGGATCTGGGTGCTGGGTCATGCCAGTGTCGTTGAGCGGGATACGAATAATAAGGTGCTGCGTGTTATCGGTACTAATACCGATGTTTCCTGGCGTAAAAAGACCGAGCTGGCATTGCAGCAAAGTGAAGAACGTTTCCGCAATGCGTTTGGCACTGCTGCGGTTGGTATGGCAATTTTCGGTCTGGATGGTCGGTGGCTGGAAGTTAATGCGGCGATTTGCCGTATGTTGGGCTATACCGAGCAAGAACTGTTAAATAAAACCTTTTTCGACATTACGCATCCGGATGATCTGGATCTTGATTTGCAATTCATCAAGAAACTGCTAAATGGTGAGTTAGAACATTATCAGATAGAAAAGCGTTATTTCCATCAATCCGGCGAGATCATCTTTGTGTTGCTGAATGTGTCACCGGTACGTAATGAAAGCGGCGAAGTCATTCATTTTGTTTCCCAAATAGAAAATATTACGTCGCGCAAAGTGGAGTCAGAGCGGATCCGGCAAATGGCGTACCACGATACGCTGACCGGATTACCAAACCGACGCCTGTTTGATGAGAGTATCAGCCATGCCTTGGCGCATGCCAAACGGGGTGGCTTCCCTGTCGCCCTGATGTTTGTTGATGTGGATCATTTCAAAAAAATAAACGATACCCACGGTCATGATGTGGGTGATGAGATCCTTAAAGCAATCGCTGAACGAATGAAACACTGCTTACGACAAACAGACGTACTAAGCCGGGTAGGTGGCGATGAGTTTATTGTGCTGTTGACGGAAATCAAAAAACCGGAAGACGCCAGGCTGGTAGCTGAACATATTCTGGAAACGGTGTCGCAACCGCTGTTGGTGCATACACACAGTTTTCAGGTGACGCTGAGTATCGGTGTGGCGATTTATGATGGCGGCTCGGAAATAGAAACAGTGAGCAGTCTGACCAAAAAAGCAGATTTGGCATTATACGAAGTAAAAACAGCCGGTCGTAACGGTGTACACGTATTTGGGAGCAATCATCTGTACAGTGCTGCGGCTACAACCGATAACTAGCCTTACGCTTATTCGTTATCTGCCTTGAGCTGATGCAGTTTACGACGTAACAGGTTGGCAAACATTTGCGTTTTAGGACGTTGATCATCACGAAATGCGACAGGACGTATTTGCTGCATGGCACTAATACCAATTCTTGCCTGATATAAACCGACGCCAAATCCTTGGGCGACACTGCCCAGCACTTTCCCCCCCAAGCCCAAGCCGACTTGTTCAGAGAAAAAGCTGATGCCAGCCTGACTGGCGTAGCTGGCCAAGGCTATTTTGGCGATACGCAGATTCAAGCGCCACTGTGACAGACGATTCAGTCGTACGCCGTAAATAAGATTGATTTGATTAATCATGTTAAGCGTTTTCCAGACAACGAGCAGGGAATCGACCACTGCCAATTGGCTGACAGCAATCAAGGCGGCGCTGCTGACACTAGTACGTTCAACGACGCGAATTGCCTGCTTGTCCAGCTGTTGAAAAAAATCATCACTGATACGGCTGACAACTTCACTATCATTCAGATAATCAGGCAACTGTTCAATGCAGGGTGCCAGTAGCTCGGCCTGAGGCTGATGATGATAAAACTGTTGCAAGGATTGCAGCCAGTGTTTGGCGCTGCCGGTGTGTTGTTCGTTCTGTAAACGCATGGCCGCTTCACGCAGAATATCGACTTGTTGCAAGTGCTTGTTATTACGCCGCATCAACAGTAACTGTTGAAAAACAAGGCTGGCGAGTAGCACTAAAAATGCACTGAATATCAGGCCAATTGCCTTGCTTTGTTGCCATAGCTGCTGGGAAAGCGTGGCAATGTCCCAGCCCAGCATGACGATAAAAACAAGTGCCAGAGTCGCCAGCAACCATTTTAGTCCCCGGTTGGTTCGTGGAGCCGGCAGTAGCAGGTGAGCATCGAAATCAATAAGCGTATCCGACTCGACTGAAGCTGGAAGACCTTCATCAGCTGTTGATGTTACGGCATTAAAGTAGCTGTCCTGTATGCGCGAGTCAGGCGGTGTTTTTTCAGCAGATTTTGGCTTGAAAAAATCGTCAGATGAGGTCATTAAAACTTGTCTCCAATCAAATCGCGCAGCACCTTGTCCATCCGAATATGAGCCAGACGACCACCCAGCAGCAAGTCCGGATTTAAAGGTGCTTGCAAAACCGGCGGCTGCCATTTTTCAAGTTGTTGCCACTGCTCCGCGTCGGGCAGCTGATCCGGAATCGGCGGGTGTGTTAACTCACCAAACTGTCCACTCAGCAACTTCGCTGTCAGATGATCACTATGATCATGTGTGCTGCGCACTGCGGCGGCTATTTCCGTTTCAATCTCGATACGGTTTCTGACCGATTGCGGGCAGATATGACGGATGATGTCATCACATAAACGCCGCAGCGATTCATGCTGATTCATCAAAATGCGATCTGGTTTTGAGGCCAAAAACAGAATTTTTTCGACCTGCGGGCTGAACAGACGGTGCAGCAATGCATTTTGTCCAACGTGGTAACAATCAATTATTCGGCGAAAGGCAACGATCATGTCATCGAACTTTTCCTTGCCGTTACTCAATGCTTTTAATACGTCTATCAGTACCACTTGTCGATCAACACCACGGAAAAAGCGCTTGTAAAAAGGCCGCACAAACGCACTGAGATAGGTGTTATAGCGCTGCTGCATGATTTTATAAAGGCTGTTTTCATCGGCATTATTGAGTTGTTGTGCTGAATAGTGTTGTAAGTGGTTGAGAGGCAAGAAGTGCGGGAAGTCACGGCTATCTGCTAACAGCGCACGACCAGGCTGGATAAAGGTAAGGCCGGCGTTCTTACAGGCGAGCAGATAATCATGGTAACGTCGTAAAAGCGGGGCGATGTTGTGTGAATCAAACGAAGCCAGCGGGTCAAGCTGGTCAAGTTCGTTGAGCAGATTGCCTGCCAGTTGTTGTCGAATACCGCGATTGTTGAGGTTGCCGGTGTCGAGACTCCAGAGCCGATAGTCTTGTTGCAGCATGGCAATATCCAGCAGCCATTCACCGGGGTAATCACGTAATTCAAGCGTGAGATGGCGTGTTTCACCGGTAAATGTCGGCAGCAGCGTACTTTTTTTATATTCAATGACTAAGCGGCAACCACTGATTTGCGTGGTCGAGGCGGGCCAGGCTGGCGGATCGCTTGCCAATGCTTGAATACCGTGTTGGTAATCAAATAACGGTAAATCCTCCAGCGGCAGCAGCTGAATGTCCAGCAGGCGCTTGTCTCGAGCCGGTAAAAAACCACCAAGATGTGCGTGATCAGAATGGGTGAGTTGATGGATGAGGCTGGTCAGAAAAGTTGATTTGCCGCTGCCGCTAAAGCCGGTAATACCGATACTCAAATGTTTATCCAGGCTACGCGCGAGCCATTTGCTGGTTCGTTGTTCAAAACCGTCAAGTGTTTTATTGAGTTGCAAGCCAAGTGTTTCGATTTTTGATTTCATAACCAGCAGCTTACTTGAAACAAAAGAATATATGTTCTGGCCAGAATAAGTTAAGCGGTTCGCTTGGCGAGATACATTTTCTTATCAGCATGAAAAATCAGCGTATCGGCGGTTTGTGCATCCAATGGATAACACGCGATACCGATGCTGGCACTGATCGTCAGGATCACGCCATCTTTCAATATAAAAGCCTCGGTCAGCGCGTGATGGAGTTTGTCTGTGACCTGCTGTGCCTCCTCAAGATGGGTGTGGTTGAGGATCACCGCAAATTCATCTCCAGCCAGTCTGGCGGCCGTATCTGATTGTCGAATAGCCTGTTGGATACGGCTGGCCACTTGAACCAGCAGGTTATCACCATTTAAATGGCCATGATTATCATTGATCTGTTTGAAATTATTTAAGTCAATGTATAACAGGCAGAACGGTTGTTTATAGCGGGCACTTTCGGTAATCGCTTGCCCCAACCGGTCATAAAACAGTACCCGGTTTGGCAGTTTGGTCAGACTGTCATGTGTCGCCTGCCATTGCAAGGCATTCTCGGATTGTTTGCGTGCAGTAATATCAAGGACCACAACCAATATACGATCTTCGTCGATAGTAGAAGATCTTGCCATGAAAAAGTGAGGTTTATCATCCATGAGCAGTTCGTACTCGTAATAATCGCTTTCGCCTGTTTCCATCGTTTTGTGCAGT
>CANRLD010000096.1 GCA_947631375.1 uncultured Methylophaga sp.
ACACGTTCCGAACTGAAAGCCATTTGCAATCACATCGAGATTGATCTGGGACGCGATCGTGATGATCCACTCAGCAAAACCAAAGATCGTCCTGCGGATCTTGATATTCTCTGTGCCTTGCACTTGCCACAAAATGCCGACATTGCTGTCCACACAATTACTGACGAGTATTTTCTTTACCCGGTTCTTCACGAGCTAATGGCTTTTTTAACCAACACACCGCTAAAATCGCCGCCACCAGCAGGCGTACTGATTACTACAGCCGATCTACGCTTTGGAGAGACGGCGACCACCATCTACTGGAATCGTTGCCCCAGTTACAAACGGGTTCTCCAGCAGACTTTTGACCGCTAAATAGACCGGTTCAGCACCACCTTCCCGAGCCAGTGGCGTTTCAGACAACATTTGCGCTTTAGTTTCCTCGCTATGTAGTGAAGTAAACAACACTGGGCCAGGCGCAACCGCATTCACCTTGATTGCCGGCGCTAATTTTTTTGCTAACGCGACGGTCATATTTTGCAAACCGGCTTTTGTTGTCCCATAAATATCAAAACGCGGCGTTGGATTTTCAACATTGATATCCGTTATATGAACAATATCAGCTGGGCTATCACCATTTCCCGCCAATTGCGCTGCCAATCCCTGATTAATCAGATAAGGCGCCAGCATATGAATAGTGAAAAAATGCTGATACTGCGCTGCCGCCTCGGTTAGGTTCTCTGCTGTCGGGGTGAACGCGGAAGCATTATGTACAATGGCGCGATAAGTCTTGCTGTATTGTTTCAGGCGACAAACAAACTCCAGAATACTGGCTGCATCATGCAAATCCGCTTGTATCGTCTCAATGCCTGACTGCTGTAGTCTTTGGACATCTTCCGTAGCGCTGCGATAATGTGCCAAGACATGATAACCGTCCTGATGCAAGCGGGAAGCAAGATGGAAACCGACCCGTCGACCGGCCCCGGTGACTAAAATAAAATTATCCACAAGATATTTCCAACCGATGAAACAAACTGCCAAGTTACCCACACCTGACCCGATAGCACAACAGCACAGTGACGCGCTGTTACAACAGATCATACAGACTATTGAGCAGCACAATAATTGGCTAAGCTTTGCTGACTTCATGCAGATGGCGTTATATCAGACAGGACTGGGCTACTACAGCAATGGCTTAACTAAAATTGGCATTGGTGGTGATTTTGTAACGGCGCCGCAGCTCAGTCCACTATTTTCAATGGCGCTTGGTAACCATATCGCAGACGTGCTCCAGCAAGTTCCTGGAAGCAACTGTCTGGAGTTTGGCGCCGGCAACGGTCAAATGGCCGCTGATTTATTACTTTACCTAGACAGTATTGATTGCTTGCCAACACATTATTATATAGTGGAAGCGAGCGCTTACTTTCGGGAAATTCAAAAGAAAAATCTGGCAAAAGAATCTGCTCATCTGAAAGATAAAGTTATCTGGCTCGACAGATTACCTGCGACATTCAGCGGTGTTATCATCGCCAACGAAGTCTGCGATGCTATGCCCGTTCATCGAGTGCAGCTTGGCAAAGAACTCTGTTTCGAACAGGGGATAACCGTTGCCAATAACCAACTGCAATGGCAATTGCAGCCGTTATCCAACCCACAGTTAGCAGCCTGCTGCGACAACATTCGTGCTTATATTGAACACGTTCCATATCTGACAGAAATTAACTTGCAGGCATCAGCATGGCTTACCACGGTGGGAGAAATGCTGGCGCAAGGGGCAATCCTGTTAATTGATTACGGTTTTTCGGCAACGGAATATTATCATCCACAACGTCATCAAGGCACACTACGCTGTCATTACCAGCAGCAGGTTCATGATGATCCTTTGCGCTTGATCGGCTTACAGGATATTACGGCTCATGTGAACTTTACCGCACTGGCTGAAAGTGCGCTGGTAGCCGGCTTACACGTCGCTGGCTTTCAACGTCAGGCGGACTTTCTGTTAGCGGGCGGCATACTTGAACTCAGTCAGTCAGCGGAGAATGAAACTTATCAACAACTACAAAATGCTGCCGCATTGAAGCGGCTGCTGTTGCCTGATCAGATGGGCGAGGTATTTAAGGTGTTGAGTCTGGCAAAAGAGGTAACCATGCAGCGCTCCGTCATTAGTGATTTACGGCATCGCTTATAACTGCAAGCATAAAAAAAGGCGCCGCAGCGCCTTTTTTATCGCCAGAAAAACTACTGTCTTTCTTCCAGCTGTTGTTTTAACTGTTCCAGTTGATCTGACATTTCGAACAGGATTTCTTTTATATTCGCCACATCATCTGTCAAATTGTCTGTCTGGCGCTTGGTTCTGGCAATTTCTTCACGCATCTCAGGAGTCAACGCGCCCGTCATTTCTTGGCCTTTCCGCTCAGCGACCGTTGCCAGTACAGTCGGGATATCAATCACCAACCAGTCTGAACGCTCACTGCCATTTACTTCACGATAAGACTGACCATTATCCAGAGCGACACGTGTTGAAGGTTGTGAGTCAGCGCGACGATTACCCGGCAGTAGCGGGTTCACTCGGCGATCAATACGTTGGCCGGTGTATTGATCCGTATCACGATATTCTTCATGAACCAGACCAAAAATAATGTTCAAACGGCCATTTTCATCAATAAACACTCGGCCACTATTGGTTTTGCGCTCGGCGGCTATCGCGCCGGCATGCACACCCAGCGTCACAAAAGTAATATCTTCATTTGGCTGGGCACGACTCAAACCTTGCGCCAACGTGGTACTCAGGATTTGTAATTCGCCGGGAGAAAATAACGGCACTTGTTGTGTTCTCAGCAGCACCCGCTGGTTTACATAAAGGGAAGACAGTACATCACGCATATCATCTGCATTAATTGGCAGTGGATGCTGGTTGGTTCCCGGCTGATCACGCTCTACCACACGAACATATTGCAGACTGGACTCCCACAACACCGGGCCTGTTTGTGACATAACAACTTCATCGTCATTATCAGACTTTTTACTAAATGGATTGCCACAGGCAGACAAACCGACAGTCATTGCCATGCCAAGCGCAATGATGCTGCTGTATTTCACAATGCCTTGCATATATTTTTCCTCAATTAATTCGTATCACGTATATCTGATAACGGAGATTCTGCTTTTTGCTCACGACACAATAATGCCTGAACGGATTTGCGCGGATCGTACTCTTCAAACAGGATTTTGCATACCTGCTCAACGATCGGCATCTCAACGCCGGCTTGCTGGGCTCGCAGCAACACTTCTCTGGCGGCATGCATACCTTCTACAGTTTTTCCAACCTGCTTGACCGCAAGATCAACACTGAGACCCGCACCAATCGCCAGACCCAGCTGACGATTACGACTCTGATTATCGGTGCAGGTCAAAATCAAATCTCCCATCCCCGATAAACCAAACATCGTTTCAGCCTGAGCACCAAGCGCATTCGCTAACCGCATAATTTCTGCCATACCACGTGTTAACAATGCTGCCCGGGCATTGGCACCATACCCCAGTCCATCACAAATACCAGCCGCGATTGCCAGCACATTCTTGACAGTGCCACCAATCTGTACCCCCAGCACATCCGCCGTCGTGTAAGCACGCAACGCGGAGCCATGTAATACATTTGCCAACACAGTGGCAAACGCCGTATCACGTGACGCAACCGTGAGTGCAGTTGGTAGACCGGCAGCAACTTCTGCAGCAAAGGAGGGGCCTGAAACCACTGCCAAGGGATGCTGAGCTCCCAGGATTTCACTGGCAGCATCATGCAAGAACTGACCAGTTTGCGGGATCAATCCTTTGGTCGCCCAACTGATTGGCATATCCGCTTTCAGTAATGGTTTTATAGTCGTTAGTGTTTCACTAAAAGCCGCACTGGGGACTGCAATCAACACATGCCGGCATTGACTCAGCGCCTTTTGCATATCGGTTTCAACCTTCAAGGTTGCCGGCAACACGGCATCAGGCAAATAGGAGCGGTTAATCCGTTCGGCCGCCATTTGGCAAAGCTGGTCATGATCACGCCCCCATAACCAGACTTCATGCCCATTTCGTGCCATCGCTATTGCCAAAGCCGTTCCCCATGCTCCAGAACCGATCACGGTCGTTGGCATTAAAACAGGTGCGTGCATCACTGTTTTATCCTTCAAGGCTTAATGAGTGGCTTGTGCTGCTTCCGCCTGCTGACGGACCTGATCCATTTTGCGCCGGTAAACGGCATCAAAATTTACCGGGGCCAACACTAGTTGTGGGAAACCACCTTTGATAACGACATCAGAAATTACTTCACGGGCAAACGGGAAAATGGTATTTGGGCAGTAACTTCCAACCAATGGCCCCATTTCTTCATCGCTATAGCCAGTCAAGGTAAAAATCCCTGCCTGTTTGACCTCTGCCAGAAACGCGACTTTATCATTAACTTTCGCCGTGACGGTCACTACCAGAATAATTTCATGCGTGTCATCGTCAAGCCGTTGGTATTCATTTCCCAGCTGCAGATCCAGCTGCGGTTTCCACTCTTCACGGAAAATCTCTGGCGAGTTGGGCGTCTCAAAAGAAATATCTTTGGTATAGATTTTCTGAATAATAAATCTCGCTTGTTGTTCTTCTGCCGTTGCAGATGCTGCATTTTCTTCAGCCATGTTTTTCCCTCTCGTTAAAATTTAATTTTTTGTTAGTAAAGCATCAAGTTGACCCGAGCGATCAATCTCAACTAAATCGGTATAACCGCCAACAGCGTTATCGTTTATGAAAATTTGCGGTACGGTACGTCGTTGGCTTTTTTTCATCATTTCCGCGTGTTTTTCCGGTGATTTATCCACCCGAATTTCCTCATAGGCAACGCCTTTACGATCCAATAGCTGTTTCGCCATGACGCAATAGGGACAAAGTCCTGAGGAATAAATGATTACCTTGCACATAACAACACCCCGCAACAAATTTAGCTAAACAGCGGCAGCTTCGCATCACGCCAAGCATGCAAACCACCGGAAAGCACATACAGATTAGTATAGCCTTGTGCTTTCAATTTTTTCGCCGCCGCCTTGGCTCGTTGACCACTGTCGCAAACGACCACCAATGGTTGCTCTTTCTTTTTCAGCAATTTCAATTGCGGCTCCATATCGGCCAGCGGAATATTAACTGAATCAGCAATATGTGTTGACTCAAACGCGGCTTTATCGCGCACATCCACAAAACAACCTTTTTGCTGATTCACCAGTGTTACCGCTGTCGGCACATCAATCTGCTGAAAGCCATTGAGGCCGCGGGTCAACGTGTTGGAAAAAGTCAACCATAACAATACGACAAACATACTGGACAGTATCCAATGATTGACAATAAATTCGCCCAGATTTTCCATTCGTAAACCCTAAAAAGTTAATGATTGTTAGTACCAAATACCCATACACCGTAGCAAAGGTGTCTTGCATCATCTAGCTGATAACGACTGCGATTTTCACCGTATCGGAGGCGCCATTAAATGACACTTACCGGCATCTTGGCCTGCAATTGAGACCTGCAACGTGCTGTCAAATTCGCTTGGGCAATATCTTCCCAAGAATCCGCAATAGCAGGTTTTCCGCCTGTATTGCGACTATCCTCAGGCTGATTGCACCTGTAATTGATTACAAAAGTCCATATAATACACAGCATTGTTGTTGATTTGCAGTGCCCACTATCATTGACAACCGCAGGCCAATGTAACCCGCCACAAAAGGATGATTCAATGAGTCATACGCACCGACCACTTGCGCTGATAATTCTCGATGGCTGGGGATACAGTGAAGAAGCACAGCATAATGCCATTATGGCAGCTAACACTCCGGTCTGGGATCAGCTGTGGCACACCTACGCACATACATTAATTACCGCTTCCGGCGCTGATGTCGGTTTGCCCGGCGAACAAATGGGCAACTCCGAAGTAGGTCACCTCAATATCGGCGCTGGTCGAGTGGTATATCAGGAATTTACCCGCATTAACCGCGCCATCAGCAGCGGTTCCTTTTTCTCCAACCAGACCTTGACCAAGGTTGTTGATGACGTTGTCCGCAACAACAAGGCGCTGCATATTTTGGGATTACTTTCTGATGGTGGCGTGCATAGTCACGATAGCCATGTTCATGCCATGGTTAAACTGGCAGCCGAACGCGGCGTTAATAACCTGTATCTTCATGCGTTTCTTGATGGCCGTGATACGCCTCCCAAATCCGCTTTATCATACATCTCCGCTATGCAGGCCTGTTTCAACGCTGTTGGCAAAGGACGTTTTGCTAGCATAATTGGTCGTTTTTATGCCATGGATCGCGATCAACGTTGGGAGCGCGTGCAACAGGCATATGACCTCATCGCCCACGGTAAGTCACTGTTTCATGCCCACAACCCTCTTGAAGCAGTTGAAAACGCTTACGCTCGAAATGAGACTGACGAATTTGTTCAGGCGACGCGGATCGGTGCTGCCGTTCCGATTGAGCAGGGGGACAGCATTGTCTTTATGAATTTTCGGGCTGACCGGGCGCGTGAACTCTGCCAATGTTTTATCGATCCGCAATTTTCTGCCTTTCAACGGGTTCCTCCGCCCCGGCTGGCACAGTTTGTTACGCTGACTGAATATAAAAAGGAATTTACTGCGCCAGTCGCCTTTCCGGCCGAAACACATAACAATCTGTTCGGTGAACGCATCGCTGCCGTTGGCTTGAAACAGCTGCGTATCGCAGAAACGGAAAAATACGCACATGTCACCTTCTTTTTTAATGGTGGTCGTGACACGCCTTATGAGGG
>CANRLD010000097.1 GCA_947631375.1 uncultured Methylophaga sp.
CATGGTCGTCCCGATCCACTGGATGACAATGAACCCGCACACTTGGCCAAAACGATTGCGGCAATGCAACTCAAACATGTGGTGGTCACCTCGGTGGATCGTGATGATTTACGCGATGGCGGCGCAGCACATTTCAGTCGTTGTATTAGTGAAATTCGCCAGCAATCGCCACACACCCGAATTGAAGTGCTGGTGCCTGATTTTCGCGGGCGCATGGATGTGGCATTGGAGGTTTTGAGCGAAAATCCGCCAGATATTTTCAACCACAATCTGGAGAGTATTCCCCGGTTGTATAAAGCCGTTAGGCCTGGCTCTGATTATCAATGGTCACTGGAATTGATCCAGCGTTTCCAGCGATTGCATCCCGATGTGCCCACTAAATCCGGGCTGATGCTGGGATTGGGTGAAACCATTGATGAAGTGAAACAGGTGATGCAGGATTTACGTGACCATGGTTGCCGCATGTTGACCCTGGGACAGTATCTGCAACCCAGCCGCCATCATCTGGCGGTAGAGCGTTTTGTCAGTCCGGCCGAGTTTGACGCCTTGGCCGTAGAGGGGAAAGCGATGGGCTTTGATCATGTTGCCAGTGGGCCAATGGTACGCTCCTCATATCATGCAGACTTGCAGGCCCAAGGTGAAAAGGTCAGTTGATCTTCAAATGTTAAAAACAGTGATATGGCTGTAAAGCGCCGTCAATTACTAAAAACGGCTTTGTATGGCTCAGTGCTGTTGTCCGCACCGTTATCGTTGACCACGGCATGTTCAGCGGCAAGGAAACCTAAAGTTGTTGTGGTCGGCGGTGGTTTTGCCGGAGCAACAGCCGCTCGTTATCTGGCAATGTGGGCCGCCGATTTCGATATTACCCTGATAGAGAAAAACCAGCAGTTTATTTCCTGCCCACAAAGCAATCTGGTGCTCAGTGGGAACAGAACCTTGGCACAGCTAACCCGTGACTATGCGGCATTACGGGCAAATAGTCGTATTCGGTTTGTTGGTGCAGAGGTGACGGCTATTGATGTGGAAAAACGGCAGCTGTGGCTCAATGATGATTCGCGTGTTGACTATGACCGGCTGATTCTGGCGCCGGGAGTGGATTTTATCTACGACCAGCTACCGTTTTTGGCCACTGCCGAGGCACAGCAAAAGGTACCTCATGCATGGAAAGCCGGGCCGCAAACAGTATTGCTGGCCGAGCAATTGCAAGCAATGCGGAAGGGGGGAACAGTGATTATGACGATTCCTGCAGCCCCGTTTCGCTGTCCTCCAGGGCCGTATGAAAGAGCTTGCCAGATTGCGCTTTTTCTTAAACAGCATAACCCGCGAGGCAAGCTGCTGATCCTTGATGCCAACCCGGAGATTATTTCCAAACAGGCTTTATTCAGTACTGTCTGGCAGCAGGATTATCCCGGACTGATAGATTATCAGCCAATGAATCCGGTTGAATCCGTGGATCTGGCCAGTCTGGAAGTGGAAAGCTTTTTTGATCATTACCAGGCTGATGTCTTGAATGTGATACCACCGCAAAAAGCCGGGGTGGTAGCAGCAATGGCAGGGGTGATTAATGTCGATGAACGCTGGTGTGGTGTGGATCTGCTGACTTATGAGTCAACTGCTGTTGATCATGTACATGTGATTGGTGATGCGGTCGCAGCCAAGGTGCCAAAGTCGGCGCATATTGCCAATCAACAAGCCAAGGTATGCGCAGCCGCGGTCATTGCTTTGTTGCGTGGTGAGTTGTCGGAACAACAGCCGGTATTCAGTAATACCTGTTACAGTTTTATTGATGGTCAGCGAGCAGGCCATGTGGCAACGGTTTATCGATACGATGCCGACAGCAAAGATATGCTTCCCCATCCCAGCGGTGGTATTTCAGTGAGCGCCAGCGAGCTGGAAGGTCGCTATGCCGAGGGTTGGGCACAAAATATCTGGGCAGATAGTCTGGGCTGAACGCTCTCTGGAAATGACGTGCTGTCATGGTCAGGGTGTCGGTCTTTGGGCATTTCAGTATAATAACCCGCAATTTTAATCATTCCACCAGCTGGATTTAAACACGAGGTAGTAGATGAGCGATTTTTTACCCGGCCTGGAAGGAGTGCCTGCCACGAAGTCGGCAATTTCATTTATTGATGGTGAAAAAGGCATCCTTAGTTACCGCGGTTATTCTCTGGAAACATTGGCTACCAATAGTACGTTCGAAGAAACGACCTTATTACTATTGGATGGTGAGTTGCCCACCAAAGCGGCGTTGAACCGGTTTTCCAGGCAGTTACGCAGTAATTACCGTATTAAATACCATATCCGTGAAATGATGCGGCACTTTCCACATACCGGACATCCGATGGATATGCTGCAAACTGCTGTTTGTAGTCTGGGTATGTTTTACCCGGGTACGGAATGCCTGACCGATGCCGATAGTTGTAGTGATATGGACTATGTTCGCAATATGACGGTGAATATCATTGCGCAAATGGCACCGCTGGTGGCCATGTGGGAGCACATGCGTCAAGGCTATGATCCGATCAACCCACGTGATGACCTGTCAGTTGCTGAAAACCTGTTGTACATGTTTACCGGTAAGGAACCGGATAGCCTGATGGCGCGCATTATGGATGTCTGTCTCATTTTGCATGCTGAACACACATTGAATGCTTCAACGTTTGCCGCGTTAATTGCCGGCTCAACGCTTGCTTCGCCTTATAGTGTTATTTCTGCCGCGATTGGCACCTTGTCAGGCCCGTTACATGGTGGTGCAAATCAACGCGTCGTTGGTATGTTGCAAGAAATCGGTTCACCGAACAATGTTGAACAATGGGTGGATAAAAAACTGGCTAACAAGGAAGTTATCTGGGGCATGGGGCACCGTGAATATAAAGTGAAAGATCCCCGCGCGACTATTTTGCATAAACTGGTGACCAAACTGGTGGAAGAGCGTGGTGGCTCACTCGATCAGATGTTTGCCACAGCAATGAAGCTGGAGGAGGTATGCGCTGACAGGCTGGGACATAAGGGTGTTTACCCGAATGTCGATTTTTATTCCGGCATTTTGTATTCAGAGATGGGGATCCCGGAAGATCAATTTACGGCATTGTTTGCTGTAGCACGCTCAGCTGGCTGGCTGGCACACTGGCGGGAACAGATCGCTGATAACCGTATTTATCGACCCACACAAATCTATGTGGGTCACGAACAGCGTGACTATATTCCGATGTCGGAACGCAAAAAATCAATCAAGCAATAACGGTTTTACTGGCTTCACCTTGTTGTTCGCGCACCAGACGCGGCACCAGGTAGCCAGGTAATTCACGACGCATTGCTGTAATCAACGCCATGCCTTGTTGTTCATCGACATCAAAATGACCGGCACCTGCTACTTTATCCAGTAAATGCAGGTAGTAGGGCAGAACGTGGACATCAGCCAATCGTTCGCTCAGCTCAATCAGCGCCGGTGCCGAGTTATTAACGCCTTTTAATAACACGGCCTGATTGAGTAGTTGGCAACCCGCCTGGCGCAGGCGAGTTAGCACTTTCGCTGTTTCATTATCAATTTCATTGGCATGATTGGCATGAAGCACCATGACAATCTGCAGCTGGCTAGTGCTGATCCAGGTTAATAATCGCTCAGTAATACGGCTTGGAACGACCAGTGGCAATCTGCTATGAATACGCAGACGTTTAATATGCGAAATTGTTTGTAAGTCATCCATCATCGCAATTAACTTATTGTCGGTTAATGCCAAGGGATCGCCACCGCTTAGAATGATTTCCCGAATACTGGCGTCGTTGCGCAATACGTCCAGCGAGCGCTGCCATTGGCTGGCCAGTGGGTTGCTGTCACTGTAGGGGAAATGCCGCCGAAAACAATAACGACAATGAATCGCGCAGGCACCAGTGGTTAGTAATAATGCTCGTCCCCGATATTTATGCAAAATACCGGGTGACTTAACGGCCAGATGATCGCCTACCGGATCAGCGGAAAAACCAGAGACCTCGATGGATTCATCGAACAACGGAAAAACCTGGCGTAACAGCGGATCGTCAGCATCGCCGTAGCGCATTTTACGGATATAGCTATGCGTGGCTCGCAAGGGAAACTGCTTTAATGCGTGAGGATCAAGGGAGGCCAGTTTATCTTCCAGTCCCAGCATTTGTAACAAGGTAGCGGGATCGTTAACAGCTTGACTGACTTCGTCCTGCCAATCGGCAAAGATTACGTCAGCGCGTGATTGCGGTATCATATTGTGCTTTGATTTTGTGAACAGGCGACGATCGTCCCCCAAAAGAGGTAAACATGGCAAGTTATAGTACCAATGAGTTTAAGGCCGGGTTGAAATTTATGCTGGATGGCGATCCCTGCAGCATTATCGAGAATGAATTTGTAAAACCGGGAAAAGGTCAGGCGTTTAACCGGGTTAAATTTCGTAACCTGAAAACTGGCCGGGTCAACGAGCGTACTTTTAAAACCAATGAAACCGTTGAAAGTGCCGATGTGGTTGAGGTGGAACTGGAGTATTCCTATTCCGATGGTGAGTTCTGGCATTTCATGGACCCAAACACTTTTGAACAGTATGCTGCTGATGCGAACGCGATTACTGACAGCAAAGACTGGTTAAAAGAGCAATATCTTTATACCGTGACCTTGTGGAATGGTGCACCCCTGCTGGTGACGCCACCTAATTTTGTCAACCTGGAAGTGGTTGATACCGATCCTGGTGTACGTGGTGATACCTCTGGCGGTGGCGGCAAGCCGGCCAAACTGGAAACCGGTGCGGTGGTGCGTGTGCCTTTATTTATCGAAATTGGCGAGATTTTACGCGTCGATACCCGTTCAGCTGCCTACGTGGAACGCGCTAAAAAAGAGTAAGCTCAGCATCAATACAGACTGGGGCGCAATCTCAAGGTGATGTCGTTAAGTTACTGCCAATTTGAGTGCGTCCCGTCTTGCTGTTATCCCCATATGTTGCCGAGAAAAAATGACTAATAATCCAAACTGGCAACCTTCTGCAAGTCTGGAAGCACTGCAGCGACGTGCACAACTTCTAGCAGAGATCCGCCGCTTCTTTGAGCATCGCGGCGTGTTGGAAGTCAATACGCCTATCCTGTCAGCTGCTGCGCCAACGGCTCCGTATTTACAGAGCTTTCACACCACATTTGAACTGGCAGGTCAGTCACAAACACGCTATCTGCATACCTCTCCCGAGTTTGCCATGAAGCGGCTGCTGGCAGCCGGTAGTGGCGCGATTTATCAACTTTCCCCGGTGTTTCGTAATGGTGAGTTGGGCCGGCAGCACTCTCCTGAGTTTTTCATGTTGGAATGGTATCGTCCGGCTTTTTCATTAACCGAGTTAATGACCGAAGTTGACATCCTGATGCAACAGGTAGCAGCAACAGCACCTGCTGTCGTTTATTCTTATGCTGAGTTGTTTGAACAGTTTTTGCAGCTGGATGTGCATCAGGTGGAAACCGATATGCTTAAGCATACTGCCTTGCAACGTATTCCAGCACTGACAGCAGACTGGCAAACCGACAGGGATGGTTGGCTGGAAATACTTATGAGTGAAGTCATTGAGCCGCAACTGAGTCAGTTGAACAGGCCGGTGCTGGTGACAGAGTTTCCGCCCTCCCAGGCGCAGCTGGCGAAAATCGCGATAAATGCTGCCGGTCAGTCGGTTGCAATGCGTTTTGAGCTTTATGCGGGTGGCATGGAGCTGGCGAATGGTTATGATGAATTATGCGATGCGGCGGAGTTGCGACAACGGTTTGAATGGGATAATCAGACGCGCCAGCAACAGGGCAAGCCTCAAATGCCGATAGACGAAAACCTGCTGGCGGCGATGCAATCTGGTCTGCCGGCATGCTGTGGGGTAGCGCTGGGAATAGATCGGCTGATGATGTTGTCTCTGGCTAAAGACAATATCAATCAAGTGCGTAGTATTGCGTTTACCGAGAGCTGATGATGCTTAAACGAAAAAAGCCACCAGCAAATGCGGATGGCTTTTGTTCCGTAATTAAAGCGTCTTGCCGCGCACGCGGCGAAGAGAGAAGAAACCAACCAGGCCACTCAGAAGCAACGGCAATGCTGCTGGAACAGGTACTTCAGTGGGTGGTACAAAATTGAGTGGTTGGGAGTGAAGCTCGCCATATTGGTTCAGGTTTTGCGCAACCAGTGTACCTTCCAGATTATTACGATTGGTCACATCAGCGTTCAATGCCAGAATACTGCCACCGAACTGAGCTAAGAAATCCAGCGAAGTCGCATCAACAAAGTTCCATAAAAAGCTTGCTCCCCAGTGCGTTGCGGCACTGGCGAGGAAATTGGCCTTAATCTCAAACTCTGAGTTGTCGCCGCCAAATACATTAAACAGCACGCTTTGGGCGTTGGTCAGGCTGAAATCAAATTCAAATGCGTTATCAAAAAATGTTTTCGCATCGTTAATATTGAAGATAGCGAGACCGGAGTCGTCACCAACGGCATTAAAGGTCACTCTGCCACCATTAATGGTATAGCTGCTGTTTGAGTCAAGACCGGACAAGTGGTCAGAAAACTGGCTTAACACATTTATTGCGTTGGTTGTCTGGGTGGCCGGATCGAAGGGGGCTGTAACAGTTT
>CANRLD010000098.1 GCA_947631375.1 uncultured Methylophaga sp.
CCGTGCTGCTCAGCCATACGGCGGATCCATTTATCTGATTTTATCGTCATAGTCCGTCAATCTAAGGTCAAAAAAAGAGGTTGATAATAGCCTGATTAGTCATTCTTGATAACTATATTCGGGAAGGCAGCAGCGTAATTTTTCCCCTGCATTGCCAACGTGGCAGCAACCCGACGGGCAATTGTGCGATACGCCTGTGCAATATCGCCATCCGGATCTTTCACTACTGTTGGCTCACCATTATCGGCATCTTCACGAATATGAATATCCAGCGGCAAGCTGCCCAGCAGGTTAAGGTCATATTGATCGGCCATTGCCTGCCCGCCACCACTGCCGAAAATAGGTTCCTCGTGGCCGCATTGACTACAAATGTGGGTACTCATGTTTTCGATAACACCCAGCACCGGCACCTTGACCTTTTCAAACATTTTCAATGCCTTACGCGCATCTATTAATGATATATCTTGCGGAGTTGTCACAATAACGGCACCACTGACCGGTATTTTCTGCGCCAGTGTCAACTGGATATCACCGGTACCGGGAGGTAAATCAATCACCAGATAATCCAGCGATTGCCAGTTAGTATCGCCCAGCATTTGTTGCAAGGCCTGAGTAACCATTGGCCCTCGCCAGATCATCGGTTCATCTTCATCGATCAAGTAACCAATCGACATGCTTTGCAGTCCGTGACTTTCAACCGGTTCAATAGATTTTCCATCAACCGATTCAGGGCGCTGTGTTGTGCCAAGCATTCGCGGTTGACTGGGACCGTAGATATCGGCATCCAAAATACCGACATTTGCCCCTTCAGCAGCCAGGGCTAATGCCAGATTCACCGAGGTGGTTGATTTGCCTACACCACCTTTGCCGGACGCCACCGCAATAATATTTTTCACATTTTTCAATGCCGGCACGCCCTGCTGCACTTTGTGATTGATAATATTACTATCGATGGTAACGCTAGCATTGACCACACCGGCCGTTGCAAGCTGGTTTGCCAGTTGCGTTTCCAGTTCTGCCGCATAGCCCTTGGCAGGATAGCCCAAGGTCACACTTACTAGCGTCTGTTCACTCTGCTGCGACACCTTCACTACGGCACGCGTTTCTCCCAAGGTCATTAAGGTGGAGGGGTCCTGATAGCTGCTGACAATTTCTTCAATCTGTGCGGCGCTGGTCATTGCATGGCTCCTGATAATCTTCAACTTAAATAATGCTGCCATTTTATACGCTGCGCCCATTAGCTGCATCCACACAGCCAGCAAGGCTATTTGCATCAAGCAAAAAAACACCGCTCTGATGGCGGTGTTCAAGGGGTCAATGTATTTATTACGGTGCAGTAAGGGTGTGTTGCAGCGGCCAATCCCGGTGATTAAATACCTGCCCTTCCCGACGAACGCGGGCAATTTCTGCCAAATCCAGATCGGCGCACACCCAGCCCGGTTTGTCTGCGGCACCTTCAATCAAGATGCCATTATCCGGAAAACCATAATCAACCGGTGTATAAATACTGGCACGTCCGGTATTCACATCAACGGCTTCCGACCAGGCTGCTTCATCAAATGTCGGCGACTGCACCACATAACATTGATTCTCCAGTGCCCGTGCCTGGCATCCGATACGTACACGGTGAAAACCCGCCTGAGTATCGGTGCAGCTTGGTGCCAGAATCAAATCCGCGCCGGCTTTTACCTGCTGATAGGCAATCAAGGGAAACTCGCTGTCATAGCAAATATTGATGCCGATCCGCCCGACATCAGTATCAATTACCTTGATTTGCTGACCGGCGTGAATCAGCCATTGCTCGTTTTCAAAGCGGGTCATGATCAACTTGTCCTGAAAATCGATCAGGCCGTCAGGACCATAAAGATTGGCACGATTACGAAACGTATCATCGTCCTGCAACACCGGAAAAGTACTGGCCAGAATCATCACATCGTGCTGTTTACTCAACTGGTGATGCAGATCCTGCCAGTCAGCATATACCTGCTGCATGGCATGTAACTGTTGGGTCAAATCCTTATATACGGCTTCACCAAATAACGACGCCAGCTCCATACTGCCGTATTCCGGAAACACCAGCAGCTTGGCATCCTCAGCCACCGCCTCGGTCACCCACTGCGTCAGTTTGTCAGTAAATTGCGCCCAATCGCTAAAAAAACCAATATCGTATTGCGCTGCCGCGACTTTAACTTTATTCATGTCACCAAACCCGGGAAGTCATTAATGAGGCATCTGATTGCAAGCATATTTGCCCGCTTAAATCAGATAAATTATTCACAACGGCACTGCGCTACCGTCTTACATAGAAACCAAACAGTAATCAGAGTTTCTTCATCCAGAACATCATTGGCTTGGCAGATTCCTGCTCTTCATCCAGTTCTTTCCAGTGAAAAGTCGTCTGCAATTCCGGGCGTTTTTCATAGCCACGTTTACGCCAGAAAGTATCCAGCGGCTTGAAATCCGCTGGGCGGTGCGGGTGATCTTCTGCCCGTTGCACACCACAAAAACAACTGTACTGATAGCCACCCAGCTCACGCGCATGTGCTTCGCGATGATCAAAAAAGGCGACGCCGGCACCTTTGCCACGATACTGCGACAGCAGCACCGATTCACCACAATAAAACACGCTGTCAACGTCGATCCCTGCGTTGATAAAAGGCGCTTTCACCTCATCCGTCTCATATTTCAACGGAATTCCAGTAGACGCCCCCACCACTTTATCACCATCAAATGCCAACACAATAACGCTGTCTGGTGCTTGTATATAGGTTTGCAGGTAGCGCGCTTCATACTGCAGATCGCCATCATATAAATACGGAAAATCACGAAATACCTGAATACGTAAACTGGCCAGTTGCGGAATAAACTGATTCAGGGCTTCACCTGATAAACGTTGCATCTCCAACATAAGCATTCTCTGATAATGTGGTGGAATAGCGCAAACAAAAAAGCCAGACCGGAAGACAGCTTCCAGTCTGGCTGATTGTGTTGCGGCTTAACCGACGACCTGTTTGATCCAGTCTTCCAGGTTGTAATAGTTAGTGATGCGGGCAACCTTGCCATCACGGATCACAAAAAACGCTCCCGCCGGCAAGTTGTATTTTTGACCAGCTGCTTCCGGCAGGCCTTCATCTGTGCTCAGGTATTCACCTAATACCGTGAATTCAACCGCTGCGCGATCACCAGCATCGTTTGTGGTGATTGAAATATCAACGATTTGTTCTTTGTAATGCGCATTCATTCGATCCATAAACAGCGCAAATTTTTCCTTACCGATCTCACGACCGCCTTGGTTCACGTCATGGATAACATCATCGGTCAGCATGTTCAAAAACGCCGCCATATCCTGACGGTTGAACGCATCGTAATAGTTTTGCAGCAAGGTGATTGTAGCTTGGCTCATGTCACAGATCCCGAATGAAAAAACCGCGCATTCTAGCCTGTAAACACTTCAAAGAAAAGCAAAAAGTGCTAATTAACCACAGAGACACAGAGATTTATTTGTTATTCGTAGGTTTACGCAGCTTAATACTTTTTTAACCTCCGTGCCCTCCGTGTCTCTGTGGTTAATTTTTTATCTACGAACAGTCATTGACGACTACGAGCAGTAATTCCCATCATTTTGTAAGTCAGCAGTGACGCTGCGAAATCGTAAGCATGAAAGCCTTCAATCGGCGCAAATTCCATCACGTCAAAGCCAATAATCTCACGCTGTTTCGCAACCGACTCAAACAGGCTCAATGTCTGATACCAGCCCAGTCCACCCGGTACTGGTGTGCCGGTCGATGGAAAAACACTTGGGTCCAGGCCATCAATATCCAGAGTGAAAAACACCTTTTGCGGAAAGTCCTCTGGCAAGGTGATGCTGTTGATATTGCCCGGCACCAGCTCATCCGCATCCTGGTAATACACGCCAAAGTCCTCACGGACTTGCATTTCTTCTTCGCAATACGCACGGATCCCCAGTTGGTACAACGGTATTCCCATATCAACAGCGCGCTTCATCACTGATGCATGGCTTAACAAGTCGCCTTCATAGGCATGACGCAGATCTGCATGGGCATCCACTTGCACAATGCCAAAATCTTCGATGCCTGCGTCTTTCAGCCCTTTGATCACGCCGTAAGTCACCGTATGTTCACCGCCCAGCACCACTGGAATAGCCCCATTACGCACTATTTCAGCCGTCGCTTTGGCAATATTCTCAATCGCCTGTTGTGATGACACACTGCAATCAACCGGCGGACAGGTATAAATTCCCAAATCGCAGGGAGTGCCTTTGCCATCCCACGTTTCCAGTTGCCATGACGCCGTTAAAATGGCCGATGGCCCTTGCGCGGTACCGCCGCCGTAAGAAACGGTTTTTTCATAAGGCACCGGCAACACATGAAACATTGCCTGCTGTGGATCAGCCTGATCAATTTCCGATCCGAGAAAAATCGGAAAGTCGTCGTTCATTTCAACGGTCATGATAAGCGCTCTTTAAAATCGTCATAGCCAAAGTGTTTAACCACTCGTAACTCATCCGTCTCGGAGTTCCAGATAGCCAGCGAGGGTAATTTTGTACCATTAAACGTGGTGGTTTTTACCATCGTATAGTGGCTCATATCTTCAAAAACCAGCCGTTGCCCGACTTGCAGCGGCTGGTCAAAGCTGTAATCGCCAATCACGTCACCCGCCAGACAGGTTAAGCCGCCCAAACGATAGGTATGGGCTTTTTCATCCGGCAGACCGGCACCGGTAATATCAGGCCGATAGGGCATTTCCAGCGTATCCGGCATATGACAGGTGGCAGACGTATCTAGAATCGCCTGATCCAGCCGATTCCAGGTAATATCCAGCACTTCACAACTCAAAATACCGGTGCCAATCGCCACAGCCTCACCCGGTTCCAGATACACCTCAACCTGATGGCGTTGTCTGAATTGCTGAACCAGTTGAATCAGCCCGTCCACATCGTAACCATCAGCGGTAATATGGTGACCACCGCCAAAATTCACCCACTGCATTTGTGGCAGCAGATGACCAAATTTTGCTTCTACCGCAGCCACGGTACGCTGTAACGGTTCAAACCCTTGCTCGCACAAAGTATGGAAATGCAGACCTGAAATACCGTCGAGTACCGTTTCATCCAGCTGCGAAAGCGGAATCCCCAGACGCGAACCGGGAGCACAGGGATCATAAATCGGCACCGCACCTTCTGAATGCTCAGGGTTGATTCGTAAACCAAACTGTAATTCAGGTCGTTGTTGTTGCGCCGTCAGACACTGCTCACGAAAGCGCAGCCACTGACCACAGGAATTAAACACAATGTGGTGCGCAAAGGTCAGTAACTCATCTATATCTTCCTGACTAAATGCTGCGGCAAACACATGCACTTCACCGCCATATTCCTCAAATCCCAGACGGGCTTCATGCAAGCCACTGGCACAAGTGCCACTGAGATAATTGGCCGTAAGCGGTGCCAATGACCACATGGAAAAAGCTTTCAAAGCGGCCAAAACTTTTGCACCACTTGCGGTTTGCACATGATTCAAAATGCGTAAATTACGCTCAACCGCGACCTCGTCCACCACAAAACAAGGCGATGGCAGACGAGATAAATCCAGCTTGGTAAAATCAGTAAATTGCATTAATTTTCAAATACCTGAAAGTGACTATTAATTTATTTTATTACTAGTTATTAACCGTCGAGATTGAAATCATCCAGTTCGATCACTTGCCACGGCAGACCGTATTTGTTCATATCGTCCATAAACGGATCTGGATCAAATTGCTCAATATTCCAGACACCTGTTTTTTTCCACTTACCTTCCAGCATCATTTTGGCGCCGATCATCGCTGGCACACCGGTGGTATAGGAAATTGCCTGTGACTGGACTTCAGCATAACAATCCTGATGATCCTTGATGTTGTACAGGTAAACAATTTTCTGTTTACCGTCTTTCACCCCTTTCACCACACAACCAATACAGGTTTTACCTTTAGTCCGCGGCCCCAGTGTTGAAGGATCTGGCAATAAAGCTTTAAGGAACTGAATCGGTACAATTTGCTGGCCATTGTATTCAACAGGTTCAATACCCGTCATACCGACATTGCCCAGCACTTCCAGATGTTTCAGATAACTGTCGCCAAAACTCATCCAGAATTGCGCCCGCTTTAATGTCGGAAAGTTAATCACCAGCGATTCCAACTCTTCGTGATACATCCGGTAAATGTTATAACTGCCGACATTTTCCGGGCAGGTAAAGCGGGCTTTTTTCGACACCGCCGGTGTGGTGACAAACTCACCATTTTCCCAGTGACGGCATTCTGCGGTGACTTCACGGATATTGATTTCCGGATTGAAGTTGGTCGCAAACGGGTAACCATGATCACCGCCGTTCACATCAATGATGTCAAGCTCATGAATTTCATCGAAATAATGTTTGGCAATATAGGCGGTAAACACATTGGTCGCACCGGGATCAAAGCCACTGCCCAGCAGCGCCATCA
>CANRLD010000099.1 GCA_947631375.1 uncultured Methylophaga sp.
GATAGTTTTCAGCTTGGTGCGATGGCGGATAATACGGTCATTTTTCATATAAGCTTCGATCTGCTCTGGGCTGAGCAGCACCATCGTCTCCGGATCAAAGCCCCAGAAAGCTTCTTCAAAAGCAGGCCATCTGGCATTCACCACTGAATGCTGCATACCTGCTTGAAATACCCGCTGACTCATCGCAGAAAGATAACGATCATCGCCTTTCTGCTTTAACGCTTCAGGTGTCAACGGCTTGGGCAGGAAGTTCTCCAGCGCTTCGTCCGATTCAAAACGCTGGCGAACAATCTCATAAAGCCGTGGATAATCAAGCGCCATCTTTCACCTCATTTTGTTGCGGCATGATCACCCACCATCTCGCGGTGTGAGCATGCCCCACGTTGGCTCAACCAGCATTAACACAAAATAACCGATAAGACGTTTTTTCTCTTTTTTTTACAGAAGGAAACTTGTGCCAATCTATACAAACAAGTCACTGTCTTGGTGTAATATCCTGAAGAAATGGGGAGTTCGATTGCTCTTCGGTTAGAATAACTCATTTGGGGTTGCAATAAGCCGCCCGCTTAATAGTTGGATACGATTATCACGACCCGTCGATTTTCTGAGCGTCCACTTTCCGTTGAATTATCCTCAACCGGTTTGGCGTCGCCATGGCCTCTGGTCGTCACTTTTTCCGCTGACATGCCAGCTTCAACAGCAAGTCTTGCAACACTCTCCGCCCGTCTTAACGACAGCTCAATGTTGTACTGGGCTTCTCCGATATTGTCGGTATGACCATCCAACCGGATTTGTTCTATCCCGACATCAAGCAGCTCTCTGATCAGTGCGATAATTTTCTGGCCTTGTTCTTCGCGAATTGTGTCGGAATCAAACTCAAACAGCATTTTCACCGCCAAATCAAATGCCCACGCATCTTCATCACTGGCTAGCTGGAAGCCATTTTTCTGTAATACCGATATTTGTTCTGGATTCAGGCCGCCGTCACGTTCAGGCATTGATTGACATGCGTAAAGTGAAAAACTCATCAATAAGATAAAAAAAGTTTTTTTAGTATAAGTCATTGATTATATTTATTTTAAATCTATTAATCATCAGGTATGGATATGATATTTTTTAGCGCCTTTTTTGGCGATATACATCGCCTTGTCAGCAGCTTCGGTAAACATTTCCATATCCTCTGCATGGAACGGATAAATGGCTCCACCAATATTCAGCGTAAATTCAATCATCTCGCCAGACTTAAGTTTTATCGGCGGTTCCATAACGCTGATAATTTTATCAATAACCGTCTGGAGATCATGACGTAATTTAATATTGGAAATCAAAATTGCGAACTCATCGCCCCCCAAACGCGCGAGAAGATCATCTTTCCTGACAACAACACTACTCAAGCGCCTGGCGGTTTCTATCAAAACATCGTCACCGGCTCTATGTCCGTATTGATCATTAATCGACTTGAATTTATAACCATCCAAATACAGCAACGCCACCAGATTATCAGCCATTTTTGTCTGGTGCAGCTTCGCCTTGAGTACGCCTTCAAAATGCAGCCGATTTGCCAGGCCCGTTAACGGGTCGTGTTTCACCTGATGGCTGAGAACATGATTTTCTTCTTCCAGTTTTCTCTTGTAACTCTCGACTTCATCGAGCAAAAAATTTAAGCCTTCGGCCAGTTCCCTGAACTCGGAAATAGGCTGGTCAGACGCACGCAAATGAAAAAATTTGTCCTTGGCCGCCTTTCTGGCAACCTCAGCCATTTCATCGATCGACTGCCATAGTTTTCTATGCAGCCGGTTCATTTCAAAATTCGATAAAATCGTGCCGAAAAACAAGGTGAGCAAGATTATCAACAAACCACAAAGCAAAAATATAAAAATCGCCATTCCCGTAGGTATCGCGTGCAGATAGCCGATAATTCCCCCATCGTGCATTATCGGCACTTCGGGCGTTGAAACTAATAGATTCTCCATCAGCAACTGCACCCCGGCATGCCAGATAGAAGTATTGGTCGCCGCCCAGAAATAGAGTTCATTATGATCTTTATCAAAGACGGTGACTTCTGATACACCACCCTGTTCAGCGATCAGCTGGACACTTTCATGGATTGCTTCTATATCTTCAAATAAAACGGCAGCTTCAAGCGTATAGGATAAGGTTTTGCCAAGTAAATCCTGATGATGATTCGCAGACGCGACCAACGCGATAAGCCCGAACATGATCAAAATAAAGCCAGAGAGCGAGACGCTGACTAAATTACTCTTGAGCTGAGCCAGCCGCATCAGCCGCTTGATGGATATTTCAGAAACAGTCGCCATATTGTCTAAAGCCGGCGTTTTATCAGTATTTTTCATCTTAACGCCCTAACTTCAATACTCTAGGCTGTATTCGAAGGCCGCTACGCGCAACAGCATCAGTATTTATCTGAAAACCCGCGCTGCCATCGCTCACTCTCAAGCAAATTAATGCGCCGTCATCACACAATTTATTTTCTTCGCTAATGCTTAGAATAGGCATTCCGATGATTTTGTTATAAAGACTTTCTTTTTCAGTCAAGTTCAACTGCCCGATATACAACACATGACATGCCTGAAGCCTGTCAGTATCAGATGGCGCTATTCGTGCGACATCCACATTTTCCAGATCTGTGTTGCCTTGCAGATCATCTGCATATTGCGTCATGCCTACGATACAGATATTTAATCTTTCTAAATCTTGTGGCCAGCGGGAATAGCTGGCGATTCCAAGTACGACTTTTGTAATCGCTACCGAATCCTTACTGGTGTTAAGGCGCTCTTGTGCAGGTGCTGTTACGCTAAAAAACGATAAAAAACCCAATAGCATGATTTTGCTGAAATTATTTTTATTGCAACTCAACATAAAGTTGACCAGCTTCACGAACATTTTCGTACCAGCGCATTATTGACGGATGTAGAAAATATCAGGATTCGTCTATTTTTCATTAACCGGCATCCACTCTTTTTCATTCGCAAAACTCCGGCCACTCTCGACCGCTCATTTCCTTATTTTTCGCAAACATAAGCTGCCCGCCATATTAGCAGGTTTATTGATAATCAGACGCTATTAACGCGCATCAACAACGACACGAGTGCATTCAGTTGGCAGTCACGGAGCAAACCTTTGATTATCAGGTTGTAGTAGACAAGCCTAGAGCAAAGCTTTTCGAATGAAGACACGTTGTAATTTATTAAGAAAATACAACGAGCTCCCGAAAGAATCGTTCCCGATATGTCTTAAGAAATGTGCGTTCAGATTCAACTGAAAATACTAAAGAAATAGACTGATATTTGAGGTTTCTCTACTACAGCCTCAAGTTTTTATGAACCTTATGGGTTCAGGCCCTCAAGCCACTGAAAACAAAAGCTTCATTACGGTTGCAGTAGTTCTAAAAAATTTGCGTTAGCTAAAAAGCATACTTTTAATTGATCCCCCCCCCTGGATCAGTTCCGATCCGGAAGCAACGCCGATAATGCCATTCACAATAAACTGTACGCCCACACACAAAATCAGAAAGCCCATAATTTTGGTCATCACTGAATTTGCTATAAAACACAGAAAAGGAATGCGATATAGATTACTTGTTTGACGGCTTGTGTTTGTTTTCGTCCTGGCCCCGCAACCCTTTCCCCAGCGTTCTGCTGAATTGAATCAAGGCAGAGTGCAGAGTATGGATTTCGCCACCGATTTTCTCTTTTCCGTACAGCATGGGTACGGCTTGTGACAACACATCTTTGAGTATTTTTGAATCAATATGTTCATCATCACATACTTTCTGATGACCGGAAAATGCTCGTTCGAGCGTATTTAATGAAGCTTCAAGTTCTTCACGTGCCAGCTGCCATATAGCCGTACCACCAACTGTTTCGACTCTTACTTCAAGCGGCCTGAGCAGACTAAATTCCAGCCTATCAAGTAGACCATGAAGTTTTCTGTTAATTTCTGCTGCAACATTTGCGAATTTTTTCGGGTTACTGCCAGTTTCTTCAGTCGTTTGTAATACCAGCTGATGTATTTCTTTAGCCACCTCATGAAGTTCATGATTGAAATTAAGCACTTCATCAACAACCCGATAAGCCATCTCAGTGCGCTGTGAATGCTCCCGTGAATCCTCTCGCTTTCTCTGCTCCAAGCGTTTTTGTTTTTCAGCATGTATATATGCTAAACATGCTCCTAAGACCGATAATGCAGTCGCCAGATCCAGCCCGATTTGAATAGGTAATGTCTCAAACATGTTGTCTCCTTTGATTTAAAGCCAGTTTCCGTCCTGTAGTTATGGACTCATGCTTTCACGATGATTTACGGTACTTTTTCTGGTATTGGCATAAATGCCGAAACGATCCTGATTGCTTTGCTCACGATAACCGTTATATTTTCGTTCTTCCAGCGTGATCGTGCCGTCGATTCTGTCGTCATACACGCCGCTGGCGCTTAACGGATCTATCAGACGGTTGTGATTATTACCATCGGCGCCGGTCACCGGCAAGCCATCCTGAAACAGCTTGATACCGTTTGTTATCGTAATCCAGACTATCCAGGTTGCTGCCACGGCTGGAGAAAAACAATTCTTCGCCACCGGCGCTGCTGTTACTCCAGACACCGGGTACATAACGCAACATATCAGCCAGACCGGCAACATGGCCTTGGCGGACATTTTCAATATCAATCAAGGTCACGCCACCGGGCGTTAATGCCTGCTCGAAACGGGCTTCCGTAATATCTGCCGAAGCTGGTGCGGTACGCTGTCCGGTCACTTCCATATCTTCAAGGCTTATCGCTGCGCCGTGATCGGCATAAGCCAGAGCGGGGAAACCTGGAAGATACTGAACGACAGTATGGATAAGCTGAAAAAGGTTGCTCTCTTCGCCATAAACACTCCTTACTTGCGCGGCACTGTGCTGCGCACCTGAACGAAAGAGAGTGTATTACCGACGGTTGACCTGACAATAGGTGATTTACCTTCACAATAAGGAAAATCACCTAAAGTAATTAATGATGATGTTCGCCGGTACCATCCACCACTCTGACAAATGGTGCCGGATATTGCAGAACCTGTGGTGTATGCGCATGGACTGGGTCGTGCGCAGTATCTGCATGCTGATGATGGTGCTGATGGCCGCTATGGTCAGCATGATCCGCTTGAGTTTCATCATCCGTTTTCAGCTGATGACCGTGATGCTGATGACTTGCATGTGAATCAGTTTTTACCGGTTCAGCTTGCGGAATCTGATCCCAGACCAGTTGACCGGATTCACACTCCTGGGTAACCGGGAAATACAGCACACTGGTTGCACCAACACCAATACGTCCACGAAAGATAAATTCGTCAAAATGAATGTCATGCAATGTATTGCCAAACCAGCTGATTTGACGAACCGTTTCGGTAATTTCTATTCCATCCCGAAAATATGGCCGCTCAACCGGTTTTTTGACAATTTCCAACTGCCAGCCGGCTTTCGGCATAGGTTTCACAAACTGCAAACCTTCTGGAATATCGACAGTAACACGGGTTGTTGAAGAACCATCACAACCGTGGATAAGAGTCACAATACCTTTGTAATAACTGCCACTCTCGGCCTGATTTGGCTCCAGCGATGCATGAGAATGCGCCATACCGGGCAGTAGCAGGGCTATCCAGAAAAATTTACTTTTCATCATGTTCAAACCTAATGTTAATTGGCGACTCGCACCAGTTCATCAAATTAATAGCGGCTGAATCAACGCTTTATTTCAACATATCCCGAATATTGGATAAATGCGCTTTGCCACGTTCTTTTCGTTCTTCCGGATCAATCTGTGTTTTTTCAGTCATCCAGATCAAATCATCAGCCGGCAATTCGCGCAAGAACCGGCTTTCTTCACAATCCACTTTCTCGCCATAGCGTTTCCGTGTATTGGCCAGCGTCATCACCAGACTGCGCTGTGCCCGGGTAATCCCGACATAGGCCAGACGCCGCTCTTCTTCGATGGAATCTTCTTCGATACTGGTACGATGGGGCAATATTTCCTCTTCCATGCCGACGATAAACACGTGCGGGAATTCCAGCCCTTTGGCAGCATGCAAAGTCATTAAATGCACGGCATCGGCCTGATTTTCGTCCGCCTGTCGATCCATAATATCCATCAGGGTTAATCTGGCAGCAATATCGCCTATCGATTTTTCTTCGAGATCCTGCTCGATCATTCGTTCAATCCAGCTGACCAGTTCCTCAACATTTTCCATCCGCCGATTGGCTTTATTGGGGTCACCACTGACCTCTTCCAGCCAGGCACGGTAATTGATTTCTTCGATCATATCCTTGATCGCATCGAGCAGATTACCGCGCGCTGCCCGATCGGCAATATCAATCAACCAGCGGGTAAATATTTCCAGATTCTGTACCGATTTGGGCGGCAGACTTTCGGCCAGTCCCATTTCAAAACAGGCACCAAACATACTGGT
>CANRLD010000100.1 GCA_947631375.1 uncultured Methylophaga sp.
GGATGATTCCGCCGTACTGAGCCGGGAGTTGATCTACACCGCTTTGACCAGGGCACGCCAAACAGTGCGGATCCTCTCGTCAGAAACTGTATTGCAGCAGGCAGTCACTCGTCGCTATGAGCGGGAAAGCGGACTACGTGGCTTGCTCGACGATGCTGCGATTATTGAATAATTACTTTGATTCGGCAGTGGGCGTTGGCTCGGTATAGTAATCGGCGGCTGGCGGAGTGATCGCATCGGTTGATGCAGCTGTATCGTCATTTTCTGGCCCGTCCAGTAAAGCACCAGCACGTTCAGGCAGGATCTTGTGTGTTGGATCATTACCCAGCTTTTCATAGCCTTCGGTTAAATGATCAAACATGTCTTTATAAGGCGCAGCCATTGATACCAGCAAATTAGCTGTTTTTTCATGATATTGATGCACCTGCTGGCGGTAACTATCCAGCTCGGTCTGGAGTTTGGCCAGTTGCAGTTCATGCGCTTCGGTCAGGTGTTTCAGTTGTTCAGGACTGCTATCGCTTTGCTGACGGCCTATCAGAAAGCCGGCGATAGCGGCGATAATAATGGCGACGATGGCGATGATCGATATTTCAATGATGGTCATGAAAATTCCTGCTGGACTCTGGCTGAAAACGGATAATTATTTACCCCACAGAATGCGCTTTGCTGGCATTGTGGCGCGAGACAGCATAACGTGCATCAGTAGGCTGCGCAAACGGATAATGTCGTTGTTTATCACGACAATGATTAACATTAACGTAGGTTGTTTATACTGCAAACCATCAGTCAGGCAAGGAGTGTTCACTATGGTAGAACCCATGTTCATCGGGCAGGCAGAGCAAGCGGTATTTTTGCTGCCACAAATGGCAAATCGACATGGTTTGATAGCCGGTGCTACCGGTACCGGTAAAACGGTTACTTTACAAGGGTTGGCGGAAGGATTTAGTGCGCTCGGCGTGCCGGTTTTTGCTGCCGATATTAAAGGCGATCTGTCTGGAATCAGTCAGGCTGGCAAAGCCAATAGCAAAATAAGTGAACGGGTTAGCCTGATGCAGTTAACTGACTTCCAGTTCTCTGCCTTTCCGACCACGTTTTGGGATGTATTTGGCGAGCAGGGACATCCGGTGCGTACCACTATTTCAGATATGGGGCCTTTGTTGCTGGCGCGACTGATGAACCTGAATGACACGCAGCAAGGTGTCTTGACCCTGCTGTTTCGGGTTGCTGATGATAATGGCTGGTTAGTACTGGATCTGAAAGATTTACGCGCCATGTTGCAGTTTATTGCAACAAATGCAGCCGAGTTTCAAACGTTGTACGGTAATATTTCGGCGGCGAGCGTAGGTGCCATTCAGCGACGTTTATTGGTGCTGGAACAACAGGGAGCGGATAAATTATTTGCCGAACCGGTATTGAATCTTGATGATCTACTGCAAACCGATGCTCATGGTAAAGGTGTGATCAATCTGCTGGCAGCAGATAAATTGATGCAATCTCCCCAGCTTTACAGCACATTTCTGCTTTGGCTACTGGCCGAACTGTTTGAGCAGCTACCCGAAGTTGGCGATGTAGATAAACCGAAGCTGGTATTGTTTTTTGATGAGGCGCACCTGATTTTTGACAATGCGCCCAATGCCTTGCTGGACAAAATTGAACAAGTCGTCAGGCTGATCCGCTCTAAAGGTGTCGGGGTTTATTTTGTGACGCAGAGTCCGACTGATATTCCTGACAGCGTGCTGGGGCAGTTGGGTAACCGCATTCAACACGCGCTGCGGGCCTATACCGCAAAAGATCAAAAAGCAGTGCGGGCGGCAGCTGAAACGTTTCGGGATAATCCGGCGTTTTCCACCGAGCAGGTGATCACTGAGCTGGGCGTGGGCGAAGCTCTGGTATCGGTGCTTAATGAGAAGGGACAGCCACAGATTGTGCAACGCACGCTGATCAAACCGCCACAAGGTCAGATCGGTCCAATTAGTGCGCAACAACGCCAGCAGCTTATGCAAAACTCACTGGTTGCCGGTGTGTATGAAACCATATTGGATCGACAGTCCGCCTACGAAATACTTGCCGAACGAGCGGAAAAAATGCAGCAGGCAGCGCAGACGGGACAAGCCAGTACGACGCGGGAAGCGGCTAAACCAAAGCGCAGTAATAATCGGGAATCGGCTCTTGAAGCCTTTGCCAAAAGCGCCATGCGCTCTATTGGTAATCAGGTTGGTCGGAGGCTGGTACGAGGGATCTTTGGCTCATTGCTCAGTGGCAAATAAGTAAACCTTGCCGCTAAATTGAGTCGAACCCAGATTGCCGTACAATAAATTGTTAATTAAAACCAAGGAAACCAAGATGATCGATCCTAAAAAATTTGATGAGATTACCGATACGCTGACGCGGGCGTTACCTCCCGGTCTGCTGCAGATGCGTGATGATATGGAAAAAAATATCCGCGCAGCATTGACATCCACCTTTAATAAGTTGGATCTGGTGACCCGCGAAGAGTTTGACGTGCAGGCACAGGTGTTGCTGCGTACGCGCGAAAAACTCGAAGCATTGGAACAACGCGTCGCAGAGCTGGAACAATTAGTCACTAAATAAACAGTTCACTATAACGATAATTCAAGGAAGTCAGAGAGAGATGAAAAAACCAGCAATGTTGATCCCGTCAGCCATATTGATGTTGATTATGCCAATGGTGGCGACTGTTCAGGCAGATACGTCCGCCTCGTCTGCTACAACAATCAGTCAACGTACACAGCAAAACCTGCAAGGCCTTTGGGTTGATGCTTCCGGCCGCGGCGTTTTGAATTTTGCAGATGGGCTTGCGACCATATCAGCCACCGGCGAAGCCGATCCGCAAAACACTTACCAAGTGGAATTAACGGCGGGTAATCAACTTACCATGACACCGGCGGAAGACAGTAAAGCGGCAAATAAAACCATTAACACACAAGTGAATTGGCAGCAGCAGACGATTAGTTTTGGCTTGTATAAATTTGTCCGGCCACCACAAATCAGCGAAACAATGCTGGAAGGCTACTGGCATGAAGAAGCTGACATGCAAGGTGCTAAACATATCCGCGCAATAGAATATAAGGAGAATGCAGCACACTATGACTATTACTGGTGGCGGGTGACGCCGGCTATGGGAACATTTCAGAAGGGTGTCGATCGGGATGTTGCCTTACAGGTAACACATGGTTTTATCTTTACCGATCCCAAGTCCAGCAGTGATTATGTGCATTACGCTATTAAACAAGATGGCGATACTATTTTTTATGTTGATCGCAATGGTGCCACCTGGTCTGAAACCAAAACTGACAGTCTTTACACTTATGATGTACCGAAAGGGTATAAAGAAATGAAAGACTGGATGAGCCCCCGCTAGTCCGCGTATTTGTTCTGTCGTCCTTAATTTTAAAGAGAATTGTATGTCTGTATTTGAAAATGTCACGGTGACCCGTGAAGCCAATATTTATTTCGATGGAAATGTCACCAGCCGTAAAGTCACATTTGATGATGGCAGTTATAAAACATTGGGCATCATGATGCCGGGGCAGTATACATTTGGTACTGAAAAGGCAGAGCTGATGGAGATCCTCGCCGGTCAGTTACGTTACCGCCTGCAGGGCGATGCCGAATGGACAGCAATTACTTATGGGCAGTCGTTTAGCGTGCCGGAAAATTCATCATTCGATATTGATGTCAGTGAACTGGTGGATTATTGCTGCAGCTATCTTGACTAAGATTTTGCTGAAAACAGGTGCGAAAAATGCGAACTATTCAGCCGCTTGCTGGAGTAGGGAGTGCTGAAAAGAGTAGGGCCGCACTGCTGGCGGCCCTTGGCGTTACTAAGCTGCTTTTTTAGCGGCTTTTTTTAATGATTTAATTTTTTTCTCATGCTTGGCGATCTTGGCTTTACGTGCCTTGATCTTTTGCTTGATTGATTTTTGGCTTTTTACGCTTTCTTTTTTCTTGGACATTAACTGTCTCCTTATCTTTTTGACCGCTCTCGGGCAGGTGTTGTTTGATAAAGCCACGAATGAACAGTCTGATCTCTCGAGCAGCAGCCGTATCCAGCTGCTCACATAGCTGAAGAAACTGCTCTCGCTCTTCGGTACTGATACGAATCAGCAATTGGCTATCTTTTTTATTTGCTTTTTCTTTCTTGGGTTTATCTAACATTTGTGTGCTCGCTCAACAAAGTGTTTAAATAAAAAAGATATATGCATTGTATATACATTTATCGTGATGAGTCAAATCTTTATCCTCATAACAGCTTACGTCGTGCTTGCGTTGTCTATTGCTATCGGTGCTCGAAAGCCATGCAGGCGTAGCGCATTGGCCAGCACAAAAACACTGGAAAGCGCCATCGCGCCTGCGGCGACCATCGGTGATAACAGAGTGCCCATCGTTGGGTAAAGCACGCCAGCTGCCACCGGGATCAATGCCGTGTTATAGGCAAACGCCCAGAACAGATTCTGTCGAATATTGCTGATAGTGGCACGCGACAGGGCAATAGCGGTGGGCACGCCCAACAGGCTACCCGACATCAACACCACGTCAGCCGCTTCAATGGCAATATCCGTACCTGTACCGACAGCAAGGCCGACATCAGCTTCGGCCAGTGCAGGTGCATCGTTGATACCGTCACCGACGAATGCCAGCTGGCCGTATTGCGCTTTCAGCTTGCGCACTGCCTCGACTTTGCCCTCGGGTAACACCTCTGCGATAACGTCATCAATACCAAGCTGATTTGCGATGGCTCGAGCGGTGCGCTGATTGTCGCCGGTGATCATGGCTACCTTCAGGCCGAGAGCATGCAGTGCTGCAATCGCTGCTGGTGTTGTTTGCTTGATAGGATCGGCGACCGCGACGATGGCAGCCAGTCGACCATCAATGGCGGCGTACAATGGGGATTTACCTTCATTGCCTAACCGTGCGGCAGTCTCTGCAAACAGCGCAACATCAAGTCCCAGCCTGCGCATATGACGATCTGCTCCCACTTCGACCACTTCACCGTTTACCCGTGCTTTTACACCATAACCAGTGAGTGATTCAAAGTCTGTAATGTCTGGTATTGGGATCGCTTCGCTGTTGGCTGCTTCGACAATAGCGCGGGCAATAGGATGTTCGGATTTGGCTTCGACCGCAGCGATTTTACCGAGCACATCGTGACGCTTGAAACCGTCGGCAATATCCAGATCGGTCAGTGTTGGCCGTCCTTCCGTCAGGGTACCTGTCTTGTCCACGGCAACGACTTTGGCATTCTTGAGTAATTGTAGCGCTTCGCCTTTTCTGAATAACACGCCAAGCTCGGCGCCACGTCCTGTGCCAACCATAATCGAGGTGGGGGTCGCCAGACCCATGGCGCAGGGACAGGCAATGATCAGCACGGCGACGGCATTAACAAGTGCAAACGTCAGGGCAGGTGACGGGCCGAAAGTAAGCCAGATGATAAAGGTTAGCAACGCGGCGGCCATCACCGCAGGGACGAACCACATGGTCACTTTATCGACCAGTGCCTGAATAGGCAGTTTTGAGCCTTGCGCCTGCTCAACCATGCGAATAATTTGTGAGAGCACGGTGTCGCTGCCTACAGCGGTAGCACGCAAGGAAAGGGCACCTTTTTGGTTTACGGTTCCACCCACCAGCTTGCTGCCGACTGTTTTGGCGACCGGGACAGGTTCACCGGTGATCATCGATTCATCGACATAACTGTTGCCTTGTATGACATCGCCATCTACTGGAAGACGCTCTCCAGGGCGTACCTCAATAAGATCATTGGTCAGCACATCAACGATGGGTATGTCGCGCAGCGTACCGTCACGCTGGACACGTGCGGTTTTTGCCTGCAATCCGACCAGCCGTTTGATTGCTTCGGAGGTGCGTCCTTTGGCGCGAGCCTCCAGATAACGGCCTAGCAGAATCAAGGTCACAATGACGGCTGCAGCTTCATAATAGACGTTGACCGTTCCTGCTGGCAGTAACTGTGACGCGAAAGTAGCGACGACAGAATAGCCATAAGCTGCCAGTGTACCGACAGCCACCAGTGAGTTCATATCAGGTGCCAGGCGGAAAAGTGCCGGAATCCCCTGCTGATAGAAGCGAAGTCCCGGAAAAATCAGGATCAGTGTTGTTAATACAAACTGAAGGTACCAGTTTGCTTGCGTGCCTATGGTGTGAACGATCAACTCATGCACACCGGGAATAAAGTGTGCACCCATTTCCAGGGCAAATACCGGCAGGGTGAGGACTGAGGCAATCAGCAGATTACGTTTTAGTGCCGCACGTTCAGCGTCCTTGCGCTGATTTGTTATTTCATTATCCGTGCTGTCAATGCTGATAGGCTGCGCGGTATAGCCCGCTGCGGCGATTGCTTCGATCAATGTCTTTGCTGCTGCAGAACCGTGTATCTGAGCGCGCTCGGTAG
>CANRLD010000101.1 GCA_947631375.1 uncultured Methylophaga sp.
TAGAAAACTGGCAGACTTCCAACGGCACCCCCGTGTACTTTGTTGCAGCAACAGAGTTACCGATGCTGGATATTCGCCTGGTATTTGATGCCGGTGCGGCCAGGGATAATAAAGGCGGGGTAGCGCTACTGGTCAACTCGATGCTTAATCAGGGAACAAAGCAGAAAGATGCCGACGCCATCGCCATCGCTTTTGATGATGTCGGTGCACAATTTCAAACTGAATCTGAGCGGGATATGGCGATTGTCAGTTTGCGATCTTTATCTGAGGAGAAAGCGCTGGATACGGCTGTTGATACCTTTGTGGAAGTGATCAGCCAGCCGACTTTTCCACAAATCTCGTTTGCCAGATTGATTAACCAGCTTAAAACTAGCTTGCAAGCTGAAAAACAGTCACCGTCAGCCATTGCGGAAAGGGCCTTTTATCAGCAATTGTTTGGCGGGCATCCCTATGCGGCGATGCCAAATGGCACTGAAGCTTCCGTTACAGAAATTACAACGGCTGATTTACAACAGTTTTACCAGCAATACTATGTCGCAAGAAATGCGGTGCTGGTGATTGTTGGCGATGCAGACAGGAATAAAGCGAAACTATTGGCTGAAAAAATCACCGGTAGCTTACCTGCTGGCGAAAAAGCGCCGGCGTTACCAAACGTGCCGGCACTGACAACCGCGCAA
This sequence comes from uncultured Methylophaga sp., assembly GCA_947631375.1. Lineage (GTDB taxonomy): Bacteria > Pseudomonadota > Gammaproteobacteria > Nitrosococcales > Methylophagaceae > Methylophaga. The sequence continues at coordinate 678 of CANRLD010000101.1, forward strand.
GCGCAACATATCACTTATCCGTCAAGCCAAACGACGGTGTTAATGGGACAACCTGGGCTGACACGGGATGATGCCGATTTCTTTCCGTTGTATGTTGGTAACCATATATTAGGTGGCAGTGGTTTAGTGTCGATTATCAGCGATGAAATCCGTGAAAAACGCGGGTTGTCCTACAGCGCATACAGTTTTTTCAGGCCGATGCGTAAAGCCGGGCCGTATCAGTTTGGTTTGCAAACACGTAATGATCAGGCTGAACAGGCGCTGGAAGTCATGAAGCAAACATTGGAAACCTTCGTTGACCAAGGACCGACTGCCGAGCAATTAACGGCAGCAAAACAAAATATCACGGGCGGTTTTGCCTTGCGCCTGGATAGTAATCGTAAAATTGCGGATTATCTGGCGATGATTGGCTTTTATCATTTGCCACTGGATCATCTTGAGACCTTTAATGATCGGGTTAATGCTGTCACGGTTGAGCAAATAAAATCAGCGTTCAAAAAACGTGTTTATCCACAAAAAATGACAACGGTATTAGTTGGTGGCGAAACGGAATAAACCTCCCAGACAGTCGATTCGTATTATCGGTGGACAATGGCGAGGAAGGCGTTTGGCCTTTCCCGATATTGATGGACTAAGACCGACAGCAGATCGTATTCGTGAGACGCTGTTTAACTGGTTACAACCATATTTGCCCGGTTCGGTTTGTATCGATTTGTTCAGCGGCAGTGGCGCATTAGGTTTTGAAGCAGCTTCCAGAGGTGCTGATAGTGTTGACATGGTTGAGCTGAATGCAGAAGCGTATAAACAGCTGCAGGCAAATAAAAGCATATTAGCTGCAGAACAATGCAGACTCAGCAGACAGTCTGCCCAGCAGTTTTTAATGCAAGCAAGTATCAGCTATGACATTGTGTTTCTGGATCCGCCTTTTCAGGCGAACTTATGGTTCGAAATAGCCGATTTATTGATGCAAAATTCCTTGTTGCATACCGGTAGCCTGATCTATATGGAATGCGGCAAAAATCAGGATATGACAGCGCTTCCGGCGGCGTGGCATTTACTGAAAGATAAACATGCGGGTGAGGTAAGATATTGCTTGTTTGTCATCCAATAAGGTTTGAGTATGTCAATTACTGCAATTTATCCCGGAACCTTTGATCCTATTACCCACGGTCATACTGACTTAGTTCATCGCGCCAGCCGGTTGTTTGAAAAAGTGATTATTGCAGTTGCTGCTGATACGGGAAAACAACCGGTCTTTTCAATTGAACAACGTGTGGCGTTAGCAAAACAAACCTTAAGTGATTTACCTAATATAGAAGTGACATCGTTTGATGGTTTATTAGTTAAGTACGCAATGCAGCGAAATGCTTCGGTAATTATTAGAGGATTACGCGCTGTTTCTGATTTTGAATATGAAGTTCAGCTTGCCGCGATCAACCGTCGCTTGCAGTGGGAAATAGAAACATTATTTCTGGCGCCTGCAGAACAATTTACTTTCATTTCATCCAGCCTGGTAAGGCAAATAGCGGCATTAGGCGGTGATGTCTCACAGTTTGTCGCGCCATGCGTTCAGGATGCATTACAGCAACAACTGGCGATAAAACCTGAGTCGCGTTAAAATTCAACAGTTTGGTTACTGCCTTTATTTAAGAGGCATTGGAGTAAATCATGTCGCTGTTTATTACTGACGAATGCATTAATTGTGATGTGTGCGAACCGGAATGCCCTAACGGTGCCATTTCTCAAGGCGAAGAAATTTATGAAATTGATCCCGCCTTATGCACAGAATGTGTTGGCCATTTTGATACGCCGCAATGTGTTGAAGTTTGTCCGGTAGATTGCATTCCAAACGATCCCGACAATGTTGAAACACACGACCAGTTATATGCAAAATACAAAGCATTAATGTCTGTTGAAAGTTAAAAACTATAAATAGACAAACAGAATAATATTGATATTATTATTTTTAATAATGCTTTAACTAAAGGTATATCTAATGAGTTCGTTAACAGCTTTGCAATTGGAAAAACTTTCTGAACAAGAGTTACAGAAATTGATTAACCAGTCGAAAAGACAAATCAAAAAGCTGAAAACAAAAAAACTAGTAGAGCTTAATAGTAAAGATGATGATGTCATCGCCGTAGCTGATGCAGTAAGAGCATTGGCAAAAGCTAAAAAAGTCACGCCGGCCGAAGCATTGACGGCGGTGGCTAAAAATATGCGGGTCGGCTTGGTTGGTACCCGTAAACCGCGTGCTGAAAGTGCTGATAAATATCGACATCCGGATGATCCGCAAAAAACCTGGAAGGGCTTTGGTAAACGTCCTTTGTGGTTAGTTGAAGAGCTGAACCGTGGCCGTACACTTGAAGAGTTCAAAATCTAAAGTTGTGTTGGTTCACTATTCTTCAGCAATCAAATAATCTTCGAGAAGAAAGTCATTAGTTAGCAGCATCTTGTTTGTTGCCAATCCATAAAAATAGGTCTATTTTCACTAATGCCTGTTGTCAGGCAAATATGGATCACAACTAATGGAGACTATGGCATGGCTGCAAAGTTTGAAATCTATAAAGATAAAGCCGGTGAATTTCGCTTTCGTTTAAAAGCCGGTAATGGCGAAATCATCTTGTCCAGTGAAGGTTATTCGTCAAAAGCTGCCTGTGAAAATGGCATTGCATCAGTTAAAAATAATGCCCCAGATGAGGCGCGCTATGAGAAAAAAGAATCAGCGGGTGGCAAATACTCATTCACATTAAAAGCCGCGAATCATCAAGTCATCGGCACCAGTCAGAGTTATAAAACCAGTTCCGGACGTGATAACGGTATCGAATCGGTGAAGAAAAACGCAGCCGATGCCCGTGTAGAAGACGAGAGTTAATTAAAGAATGAGTAAGGGGCCTTCGGGCCCTTTATTTCTGTTTAAGATTCACTTTTTAAGCAACAGCTTCATACAGCAGTTATCACCTGTTTGCTATTTACTCTTTGACTAATTTGCCAGCAATCATTGGTTCTTTTTAACGCCTTGGTTTATCCGATACTTTCGGCATTTCTGCTGCTAAGGTATCCTTGTTACCCTTTCTGCACCATATTCACAAAGAGAACCCATGCAAGCTGATTATCGCCCAGAAGAGATCGAAGCGGCCGCCCAGAACTGGTGGCAGCAACACCGCGCTTTCCGTGTCACAGAAGATACCACTAAAGAAAAGTTTTACTGTCTTTCCATGTTCCCTTATCCCAGTGGTCAGCTGCATATGGGGCATGTCCGTAACTACACTATTGGTGACGTTATTTCCCGCTATCAGCGAATGTTGGGGAAAAATGTTTTACAACCAATGGGCTGGGATGCATTTGGTTTACCAGCAGAAAATGCGGCACTGAAAAATCAGGTGCCTCCAGCAGAGTGGACCTATAAAAATATCGACTATATGCGTGCCCAGCTGCAACGACTTGGCCTGGCGTATGACTGGGATCGTGAAATTGCTACCTGCAAACCAGACTATTACCGCTGGGAACAATGGCTGTTTGTGCGTTTATTTAAAAAAGGCCTGGTTTATAACAAGACCGCGGCGGTGAACTGGGATCCTGTAGATCAAACTGTTTTGGCCAATGAGCAGGTGATTGATGGCCGTGGCTGGCGCTCTGGAGCATTGGTGGAACGTCGTGAAATTCCACAATGGTTTATGAAAATTACAGATTACGCGGAAGATCTGCGTAATGACCTAGAGCAGTTATCTGGTTGGCCGGAACAGGTCAGAACCATGCAGGCCAACTGGATTGGTCGCTCTGAAGGTGTGCAGATTACTTTTGCTGTCGCTGATCAACAAACTGAGATTGCGGTGTATACCACTCGCCCTGATACGCTGATGGGCGTGAGTTATGTGGCGATTGCGGCAGAACATCCGTTAGCCTTGCAACTGGCAGAGTCAAATCCTGCTTTACAGGCATTCATTGAAGAATGCCGTAAAACGGATACTACTGAAGCTGCGTTGGAAACTGCTGAGAAAAAAGGCATGCCGCTGGGCATATCGGTTATTCATCCGCTCAGCGGAGAACAACTTCCCGTCTGGGTCGCCAACTTTGTACTGATGGGATATGGCACCGGCGCTGTCATGTCAGTCCCTGCCCATGATCAACGCGATTTTGAGTTTGCTCAAAAGTATGATTTGCCTATTCGGCAGGTTATTACCCCAGTGGACAATTCGACTGTTGATTTGACGCAGGCTGCTTTTACTGAAAAAGGTCAATTGATTAACTCATCGCAATTCAGCGGACTTACCTCAGCAGAAGCGTTTGAAGCTATTGCCGATGCACTGAACCAGCAAGGTAAAGGTGAACGTCAGGTGCATTACCGACTGCGTGACTGGGGCGTTTCCCGGCAACGTTATTGGGGTACACCCATTCCCATCATTTATTGTGATGACTGCGGTGCTGTACCGGTGCCTGAAGTAGATTTGCCGGTGCTGTTGCCTGAAGATGTTGTCGTAGATGGTGCTGGTTCACCACTTAAGTCCATGCCGGAGTTCTACCAATGCAGTTGTCCTGAATGCGGTAATGCTGCGCGACGCGAAACGGACACGTTTGATACGTTCTTTGAATCATCCTGGTATTACGCGCGTTTTACCAGTGCCGATAATAGCCAGGCGATGCTGGATCAGCGTGCCGATTACTGGTTGCCTGTTGATCATTATATTGGCGGCATTGAACACGCCGTTTTGCATTTGTTATACGCCCGATTCTTCCATAAATTACTGCGTGATGAAGGTTTGGTAACAGGTGACGAACCATTTAAAAACCTGCTGACGCAGGGCATGGTGCTCAAGGATGGTGCCAAAATGTCGAAGTCAAAGGGCAATACGGTTGATCCACAAGCGCTGATTGATCAGTACGGTGCGGATACGGCGCGGCTGTTTATGATGTTCGCGGCTCCTCCGGAGTTGTCGCTTGAGTGGTCGGATAAAGCGGTAGAAGGCGCTAACCGTTTTTTGAAACGCTTATGGCGTCAGGTACATGAACACACGCAAGCAGGTGTAGTAGAGAAAAAAACATTAACCGATTTATCCGAAGCGGCAACTGATTTACGCCGAATGACACATCAGACGCTGGCGAAAGTAACAGATGATCTTGGTCGTCGGCATACCTTTAATACCGCGATTGCTGCGGTGATGGAATTGATGAATGCGTTGACTCGCTTTACCGAGCAAAGTGATGCTGCCCGGCAGGTTCGCCAAGAAGTGCTGGAACTGGTAGTGCTGATGCTGGCTCCGATCACCCCACATATCTGTCATGTGTTGTGGCAACAGCTGGGTAATGAAAATGCAGTGATCGATGCTGCCTGGCCGAGCGTGGATGACGAGGCATTAAAGCAGGACAATATTGAGCTTATGGTGCAAGTCAATGGTAAGTTGCGCGCCAAGATCGTGGTCGGGGTGAATGCGCAACAGTCAGATATTGAGCCTTTGGTTCTTGCCGATCCGCAGGTGCAGCGACATATTGAAAATAAAACGGTGCGCAAGATTATTCTGGTACCCGGCAGGCTGATCAATATTGTTGTCGGTTGATTACAAAGGAAAATAGTGATGCTGAAGAAACTGCTTGTTGCGAGTTTATCCTTGTTGATAGTGGCCTGCGGGTTTCAGCTGCGTGGCGCGGCTGAGCTGCCACAAAGCATCCAGACCATGTATATCCAGGGCATCAATATGCGACAGGGAC
>CANRLD010000102.1 GCA_947631375.1 uncultured Methylophaga sp.
AGAACAGACCACGGTCTCCGAGGATATCAACCAGAACCTGGTGATCATCAATGACGGTGCACTGGAAACCGTTGCGCACGCCAGCAACATCAACGAGTCGGCCAGCACAATGGGCGCGGGCATTTCAGTTGATAAATCATTCCTGGCATAAGCCAGGATCAAATTGGACCGCCCGGTGCTGGTTGCGCCGGGTCGTCTAAGACCGCAGGCATGAAAATTTAATAGGTGAAAACCTGCCTGCGCAGACGGGTTCAGCTACAGAAATTCTGAGGTTGAATGCCGTGAGGGTGGAAGTGGTAACACTTCTTTTGTTAGCAACACAACTACACTCTACATGTAGTGAACCTAAGGAGGTCTTAGGTGGCTTTAAATCTCGAAGGTAAAAAGGCCGTCGTTGCTGAGGTCGCTGAAGTTGCTTCGACCGCTTATTCTGCTGTAGCAGCTGAATATCGCGGATTGACAGTTTCAGAAATGACAACTTTACGTGTTGCAGCGCGTGAGCAAAATGTTTATCTACGGGTTATCCGTAATACATTGGCTCGTCGTGCTGTAGAAGGTACTGATTTCGCCTGTATGCAGGAAGGAATGACAGGGCCTTTGGTATTTGGTTTTTCCATGGAAGATCCAGGTGCCGTTGCACGTGTCATGGCTGATTTTGCAAAAGACAATAAAAAACTCGAAGTTAAAATGGTCTCTCTGGGTGGCAAATTATTGCCGGCTTCAGATCTGGATCGTTTGGCGAAAATGCCTACCAAAGATCAGGCTATCAGCATGTTCATGGGTACGCTTAAAGCGCCTATCGAAAAATTTGTTCGTACTTTGCAAGCGCCTACCAGCAAAATGGTCCGCACTTTTGCGGCCGTACGCGACGCGAAACAAGCCGCTTAATCCATTTCGGATAAGTGTGTTTTATTTAATTCTGTAAGCTTGAAATAGGAAAATATCATGGCTGTATCTAAAGACGATATCTTGGAAGCGATTTCCGGTATGACTGTTGTTGAGATCGTAGATCTGATCGAAGCAATGGAAGAAAAATTTGGTGTTACTGCTGCTGCTCCAGTTGCAGCTGCCGCTCCAGTTGCAGCTGCCGCTGCTGCTGAAGAGCAATCTGAGTTCAACGTAGTTATGACTAGCTTTGGCGAGAACAAAGTAGGCGTAATCAAAGTTATTCGTGCACTGACAGGCCTTGGCTTGAAAGAAGCGAAAGACATGGTTGAAGGTGTTCCTGCAACTGTGAAAGAAGGCGTCGAAAAAGCAGAAGCTGAGGACGTTCTGAAACAATTGACCGAAGCTGGTGCAACCGCTGAAATCAAGTAAGCACACCTACTATCGTGGTCAGTTCATCGCCACGAAAAAGAAAATGGCTGGTGGCCAATAGTCACCGGCCTTTTTCCGTTGCAGGTCGATCGATATTCGACCATCTAAAAATACATGACCCTGCCTGCATTTCTGATAACAGAAATCAGGTGTTTCTTCGAGGTGTAATACATGGCTTATACGTTTACCGAGAAAAAACGGATTCGTAAAGATTTTGGCAAGCGTCCAAGTGTCTTGACCGTTCCAAACTTACTGGCAACCCAGGTCAACTCTTATCAGGATTTCCTGCAAATGGACCTTCCTGCTGATGAACGTGGCGCAATGGGCTTGCATGCGGCATTTGAATCAGTGTTTCCGATTAAAAGTCATACCGGTATGGCTGAGTTGCAATATGTCAGCTACCGTCTCGGAACCCCCGCATTCGACGTTAAAGAATGTCAACTACGTGGTGTGACCTATGCTGCACCTCTGAGAGTAAAAATGCGTCTGGTCATTTACGATAAAGACGCCCCTGCAAAATCAAAAGTCGTAAAAGACATTAAAGAGCAGGAAGTATATATGGGTGAGATCCCATTAATGACGGAGAAAGGTAACTTCGTTATTAATGGCACAGAGCGTGTTATTGTTTCACAACTTCATCGCTCCCCAGGTGTGTTTTTCGATAGTGATAAAGGCAAAACGCACTCTTCCGGAAAAATTTTATATAACGCGCGCGTTATACCTTACCGTGGTTCCTGGCTGGATTTCGAGTTTGATCCCAAAGATGCGGTGTTTGTCCGTATTGATCGTCGTCGTAAACTGCCGGCAACTATTTTGTTGCGTGCGTTGGAATTCAGTAATCAAGAAATTCTTGAAACGTTTTTTGAAAACGATGTCTTTACCCGTAAAGGCGACAGCTTTGAGTTAGCTCTGCAGCCACAGCGGTTACGTGGCCAATCTGTGCCATTTGAAATTATCAATGCAGATGGCGAAGTCATTGTCGAAGCCGAGCGCCAGATTACCGGACGACATATTCGTCAAATGGAAAAAGCGGCAATGAGCACACTGGCCGTGCCTACTGATTATTTAGTTGGCAAAATCCTTGCTAAAGATATCGTTGATCCGGTTACCGGTGAGTTACTGGCGAATGCCAATGATGAAATCACCTCCGACTTGTTGGAAAGTCTGGAGCGTTTTGACATTAATACCATAGAAACTATCTATGCCAATGATTTGGACCATGGTCCCTACATGTCTGATACGCTACGACTAGATGAAACGCGTAGTGCGCTAGAAGCTAAGGTCGAGATCTACCGGATGATGCGTCCAGGTGAACCGCCAACAGAAGACGCTGCACAGAACTTGTTTACCAGCCTGTTCTTCAGTCAGGACCGTTATGATCTGTCTAATGTCGGCCGGATGAAGTTTAATCGTCGCCTGGGTCGTGAAGAACTGGACGGGGAAGGAATTCTTTCCAAAGAAGATATTGTTGCGGTTCTGAAAGAGCTGATTAGCATCCGTAACGGTTTTGGCACCGTCGATGATATTGACCATTTGGGTAACCGTCGGGTGCGTAGTGTCGGTGAAATGGCAGAAAACCAATTCCGTGTCGGTCTGGTCCGTGTGGAACGGGCAGTTCGTGAACGCTTGAGCATTGCTGAATCTGAAGGGTTAATGCCACAACAGCTGATTAATGCCAAGCCTGTCGCGGCAGCGATCAAAGAGTTCTTTGGTTCAAGCCAGTTATCGCAATTTATGGATCAAAACAATCCACTGTCTGAAGTGACACATAAACGCCGTGTCTCTGCTTTGGGGCCAGGTGGTTTGACGCGTGAACGTGCCGGCTTTGAAGTGCGTGACGTTCACCCAACCCATTATGGTCGGGTTTGCCCAATCGAAACACCAGAAGGGCCAAATATCGGTCTGATTAACTCGTTGGCTTGTTATGCCAGAACCAATCAGTACGGCTTTATTGAAACCCCATACCGTAAAGTGATTGATGGTAAAGCGACGAATGAAATTGTGTACTTGTCTGCCATCGATGAAGGTGAATATCGTATTGCTCAGGCCACTATCAATCTGAATGATGATTTTTCTATCGCAGATAACATGGTGCCTTGCCGCTACAGAAATGAATTTTCATTAATGCCGTCCGAGCAAGTGCAATTGATGGACGTGTCACCGCGCCAGGTTGTTTCGGTTGCGGCTTCATTGATTCCATTCCTGGAGCATGACGATGCTAACCGGGCGTTGATGGGCTCAAACATGCAACGCCAGGCCGTTCCGACATTACGCGCTGATAAGCCATTGGTTGGTACCGGCATGGAGCGTGTGGTTGCGCAGGACTCTGGTGTAATGGTTACCGCCAAACGTGGTGGTGAAGTTGATTCTGTTGATGCCAGCCGTATTGTTATTCGTGTCAACGATGATGAAACGGAAGATAACGAGTCGGGCGTTGATATCTACAACTTAATCAAATATGCCCGTTCAAACCAAAGCACAACGATAAACCAGCGGCCAATCGTCAAGCCAGGCGACATCATTGCCAAAGGCGATGTTCTGGCGGATGGTCCATCTACTGATAAAGGTGAGCTGGCATTAGGCCAAAATATTTTGGTCGCATTCATGCCATGGAATGGATACAACTTTGAAGACTCGATTTTATTATCCGAGCGTGTTGTAGAAGAAGATCGGTTCACAACAATTCACATCCAGGAGCTGAACTGTCTGGCGCGTGATACCAAGCTTGGTACAGAAGAGATCACTGCCGACATTCCAAATGTCAGTGAGAGTGCGCTGGCCAAGTTGGACGAATCAGGGATCGTCTATGTCGGTGCTGAAGTAAAACCCGGCGATATTCTGGTTGGTAAGGTCACACCAAAAGGTGAAACGCAATTAACTCCGGAAGAAAAATTACTGAGAGCAATCTTTGGTGAAAAAGCTGCCGATGTTAAAGACTCTTCGCTGCGAGTGCCTTCAGGTACTTATGGCACAGTTGTTGATGTTCAGGTATTCACCCGTGATGGCGTTGAAAAAGATGAACGTACACGGCAAATCGAGAAAGCAGAACTGGAAAAAGTGTGGGCAGACTTAAAAGATCAGCACCGCATCATGGTTGATGACGTGTTTGCCCGGTTGGAGCGAAATCTTGTTGGTAAACCTGCTGACAAGGCTCCGGGCTTGGAAAAAGGCGCCAAAATCACCAAGTCGTATTTAAAATCACTGGAAAAATCCCAGTGGTATGACATCCAGATGGCTTCAGATGACTTGAATGCCATGCTTGAAGCAACAGCCAATCAGGTCAAGCAGTATCGTAATGATATGGATGAAGCCTTTGAAATCAAGAAAGAAAAGCTGACCTCAGGCCATGATTTGGCACCTGGTGTCCAGCGAATGGTGAAAGTCTTCCTGGCGGTTAAACGTCGCGTACAGCCTGGTGATAAATTAGCGGGCCGTCATGGTAACAAAGGGGTTATTTCAAGCATCATGCCGATAGAAGATATGCCCTATACGCAAGACGGTCGCCCGGTCGATATCGTCCTGAATCCATTGGGCGTACCGTCACGGATGAATATTGGGCAGATCCTTGAAGTACATCTGGGCTGGGCCGCTAAAGGTCTGGGTTACAAGATTGAAGAAATGTTACAGCAACAACGCGCCGTTGCAGAGCTGAGAGAGTTTCTTGGCAAGATTTACAACACCAATGGCAAAAAAGAAGATCTGGACACATTGACAGATGAGGAAATTATTGAGCTTGCTGAGAACCTGAAAGCCGGTGTGCCAATGGCTACCCCAGTATTTGATGGTGCGGATGAAGGCGAAATCAAAGCGATGCTGGAATTGGCCGGACTACCAACCTCAGGCCAGGCTGAATTGATTGATGGACGGACCGGGGAAACTTTCCACCGTCCAGTCACGATTGGTTACATGCATATGTTGAAGCTAAATCACTTGGTTGATGACAAGATGCATGCCCGTTCGACTGGTCCATATAGTCTGGTTACCCAGCAACCGCTGGGTGGTAAGGCACAGTTTGGTGGTCAGCGCTTTGGTGAGATGGAAGTTTGGGCACTGCAGGCATATGGTGCAGCTTATACACTTCAAGAAATGCTGACAGTCAAGTCTGATGATGTGAATGGTCGTACCAAGATCTATAAAAACATCGTTGATGGTGATTATCGAATGGATGCAGGCATGCCTGAATCCTTCAAGGTATTAACACGTGAGATTCGCTCACTGGGTATTGATGTTGACCTGGTTGAAGAGTAAGAACGCGAAACCGATAATCAGCACATATGTCGTTTAGCGACAGTGGAGAAAAAATATGAAAGATTTGCTTAACATGTTAAAGCAGCAGAGTCAGCCGGAAGAATTCGATGCGATTCGCATCGGGCTGGCTTCGCCCAAAATGGTTCGCTCTTGGTCATTTGGTGAAGTGAAAAAGCCGGAAACGATCAACTACCGTACTTTTAAACCAGAACGGGAAGGTCTGTTCTGCTGCAAAATCTTTGGACCGGTAAAAGACTATGAATGTTTATGTGGTAAATATAAACGCCTGAAACATCGTGGCGTTATCTGTGAGAAATGTGGTGTTGAAGTTACCGTCGCCAAAGTACGGCGTGAGCGTATGGGCCACATTGAGCTTGCCAGTCCGGTTGCCCATATCTGGTTTTTGAAGTCATTACCATCACGTATTTCCTTGTTCCTGGATATGACACTGCGGGATATTGAGCGCGTCTTGTATTTCGAAGCCTTTATTGTTGTCGACCCTGGTATGACCCCGCTGGAAAGAGGACAACTGCTTTCTGATGATATGTATATGCAGGCAGTTGAGGAATACGGTGAAGAATTTGATGCTCGCATGGGAGCAGAAGCGGTTCAGCAATTACTGCGAAATATCGATCTGACAAAAGAGGTTGATATTATTCGTGAACATATTGATGGCACCAATTCAGAAACCAAGATCAAAAAACTGACCAAGCGACTGAAGCTGATGGAGGCCTTCCTCGACTCCGGTAATAAGCCAGAGTGGATGGTGATGGAAGTTTTACCTGTTCTGCCACCAGATTTGCGCCCAC
>CANRLD010000103.1 GCA_947631375.1 uncultured Methylophaga sp.
ATTATCAGGATAGTAACGGCGATCCTATCAGTCGACTGGAAAAAGTGAAAAATGATGCTTTAACTGCTATTTCGCAACTTCCCTGTGGCTCACGTGTTGGTTTAGGCGTGTTTACCGAACGTATGCCAACTCTGCTGTATACACCAATGGAAGTATGCCGTGACTATCCGGAAATTCATGAAAGCATTCGCCGCCTCGACTGGCGGATGGCCTGGGTAGCTGACAGTAATATTATCCAGGCTTTTGCCAATACGCTGGAGCTGATGCGAACTGTCGCACTGGATAATGCAACACTGGTGTTTTTTACCGATGGTCAGGAAGCACCACCAATGAATTCACGTTACGCGCCTGACTTGGCACAACTCCAAGCCGAAGATGAAACGGGCCGCCGGCCTATTACGGGCCTGATTGTGGGTACCGGTGATCATGGTTTAAGCCGCATTCCCAAATATGATGAAGAAGGCACGCAAATCGGCTTTTATACAGCGGAAGATGTGCCACACGGAACCAACTTCGGCTTACCGGAAGATCCCAGCAAAATCGAAGGCTATGTGCCACGTAACGCGCCCTGGGGAAATCAAAGTCACTCTGGAAATGAACACCTTGCCAGCGTCAGGGAAGACTACCTGAAATCACTTGCCGAGCCAGCCGGAATGCATTATCACCATTTACAATCAGCGCAGGATTTATTGGCCGCGCTGACCCATCCCGACTATGCGCAACGACATTTTCGTCAGACAAATGTCAGCTTTATTCCGGCAGCACTCGCATTATTGCTGCTGTTTTTGGCCTATATTCCAGAAACTATCCCCTCTCCCAAGCTTCGCCAACAGAAACCCAGTACCAAGTGAACGGTCTTTATTTCGATGTATCAGCAAAGTGATTAGCTGAATCTTTCGACTTTTGACACCGCATTGAGAATTGCAGCCTGTGCTTTCGCCAGCACAATCGCCGCATTGGTATGGAACAATCGGACATGACAGCCAACAGGTAGATGCAGATTATCGCGGTGCGCTGTCTCAAAGCCCACCCACGCAGCAACCGGGACATCATTGAATGCGTTATCCACAACAATCCAAGCGTCCGGTTGCAAAATAACTTCCAGTGTTTTCAGACCAGGGATCGCTAAACGTATTCCTTCTGGAAAACGTTTAAGTCTCAGCGTTACCTGGTTAAATAAGGCAGCTTCCACACTGACATGGCGAGTTTCAAATACAGGTAGTTCATTATGTCGGCTGTACATCAGCAACCATCAGATCTCGTCGTAGAGATCCCGTTCGGCATCCCAGCCGGCCTGTTTGGCTTTCACAACAGCAGCATTGTGAATACGCATGAATGTTTGCTGCATTTCCGGTGACAGATTGCCTACCAGGAAACCATATTTTTCCCATTCTGCATTAACCTTGCGCCACAGGTCTTCCAGCCCTTGCGCCAACCAGCCTTCACAGGTTTCTGTTTCCGGTATCAAACCAAATACCCAGGCATCACGGATGATTTTTCCGGTATCGGTCATGGCACCGTTGATATCATTATCAATACCAACATAACGTTTTTGTTGTGTCATCATCAATCCTAACGCGTCAGACTGGCAAAAAGAACGGGCAGCTTTTCCGGCAAGCGGTCAACATGATCAACGATCGTGTAGTTATTTTCACCGAAAATACGTTTTACATAACTGTCAGCATTGGCATCCAGGGTCAGACAATATGTCATCACGCCGCGACTCCACAACTCATCTACCGCTTTACGGGTGTCATGCCGCAAGTGCTGTGGGTCGCGTTCATCAATATCTGACGGCTCACCATCAGTCACCAGTAATAATAATTTACGCCGTTCCGGTTGTTTCAGCAGATGCTGGGCCGCATGACGCATTGCCGCCCCCATACGGGTAGACAAACCGCCCTGCATTCCTGCCAGGCGTGATTTGGCTTCATCATCAAATGACTGGTTAAAGTCTTTAAAGCGGAAATATTGCACATCATGGCGACCATCGGAAGCAAAACCATGCACGGCAAAGGGATCGCCAATACCACTGATGGCAGTCGCCACCAATGTGGCCGCCTCACGGGTTAAATCCAACACCGTTTTATCGCTGCCTTCAATCGTATCATTGGTTGATTCGGACAAATCCAGTAAAACGGTCACGGCCAAATCACGACTTTTGATAACATTACGCATGGTAATACGTGGATTAGGCTGCTCCCCCATGCGAATGGCAATCATTGCATCCACAGCCGCATTGATATCAATCTCATCGCCATCCTCCATATTGCGGATCCGCTGGACACCCGCAGGAGATAACAAATCTATGATCTGCCGGATTCGATGCGCGACCGGCTTATAATCTTTCAAGATCGATGCAATATCTTCAGGATCGCCTCTTTGCGGGCGATATTCATACACCGTACTCCAATCCGGACGGTATAGTTGTACTTGATAATCCCATTCCTGGTAGTGATAGGGTTCAGAAACAGGATCTTTGCCCCACATCTCATTAAAACTAACCGTTGCTTCGCCGGCGTCTTCATAAGGCATGAATTTGCTCGAACAAATCCAGATTTCCTGTGCGTCATCACCAGCCAGCTCACAATCGACGGTGTTGGCCATTTCAACCGCATTAACATATCTGCGCACCTGCCGCTGGCTTGCCGGAATATATTCAGCGCCATGCGTAAGAAAATCGAACTCCTCAAACTCCCAGATAAAGCGGTTATCATCGCGATAAAGCAAGCGTATGGATTCTAATATCCGCAGGCTGGGCACCTCACGCCTTGCAGCGAAAACGTGGAACAACTCCATACCCAAATCCCAGCTAAACTGGTTATTTTGTGCTTCCACTGCGATATTTTCATGAAACTTGGCGGCCAATTCGTCTAACGGTGCATCATTATTTTTATGCGAAATATCGTGCAGGCTGCGGACAAACTGTTCGAGTTTTACTAATCCTGGATGAACCTCGGTATTCCGAGGTTGTTCAATAGCCAGTAAGCTGCCCCAAAGCTTTTTCAACCCCGGAAAATCCTGTATCGCCAGATACTCAATACGGGCATCTTCAACCAGACCAATAAAAAACATTTGGGCAGGACTTAACTGCTCTGCCGAAATCGGCGCTCGCGTGTATTGAATATGTGCCGCCAGATGAGCTGTCTGCGCCCGGTAAATCGCCAGGCCGCTAAGCCCCTCAACAGCATCAACGGCATCTGGCAGGTGCATAACAAAATGCTCGATATAGGGTCTAAACCCCTCATAATCTGCTGCAGCAGGACGCAGGAAGAAATCACGCCCCCATAATGCCCGCAGGTAAAAGTTCAATTTACGCTGGGTATCGATAAACAAGGTGCCACGGCGTTCTTTTTGCAGCACTTTTTTGCTGTCTGCCGTCTGTAGGCCAAAATAATTCACCAGATTCTGTAAATCACGCCGGTAAGCGTCAGCACCAAAATTGGCCCAGCGGCGTAATCCAGACAACGTCAGTTTGGACAATAACTCATCAATAATACCCAGCATCGGCCGCAAGCCACGCGAAGCTTTAGCGGACAGTTGGTGAATCAGTGTTAAATAACCACGCAATAATTCGGGATCGCCAAGACGTCGGGCAGCAGTCGGCAAGCTGTGAATCATCAAGGCTATGACTTCACCAGAAGTCAAGGAAGACAGCTTCATTGCCGCGTTAATGCAATCACGGATCACATCTTCGCCACACTCCTTCACCACCAGCGGCATATCTTCCAGAAAGGCAATCAGCAAATCCTTCCCGCGCCCCAAGTTTGCCAGACCTCTGGCGCCTTCCATATATTCCTTTAATCCGGCAGGAGACATGATTTTGGCCGCATCCTGAAAGGTGCTGTCCAGTGTATGTCCCAGCTCAGGTGCAACCTTTTCAAGCGCTTCACGGTAATCGTCGAGATTGATGCTCATGGTGTTATATCCAGACTAGGTACACCGGCTCAGTCAGCCTTTATCAACTGACAAAAAAGGTATGAACAGCCGCTTCCAGTGTTTCACGCATATCCGGATCATCGGTCAGCGGCGTAACCAGGGTCATTTGGCAAGCTGCCAGCGGCTCAACACCCTCCGCGATCATTTGTCCCGCATATACCAGCAGACGGGTAGAAATTCCCTCATCCAGGCCATGTCCTTTTAGATTACGGGCACGGTGCGCTATTTGTACCAGTTTTTTGGCAATATCTGCTGCCACGCCGGTTTCTTTGGCGACAATTTCAGCTTCCAGCTCGGCTTCAGGATAATCAAAGTTCATCGCACCAAACCGCTGCTTGGTTGACTGTTTCAGATCTTTCATCAAGCTCTGATAACCGGGATTGTAGGAAATCACTAGTTGAAAATCTGCATGCGCCTCAACCAGCTCACCTTTTTTATCTAACGGCAAGCTGCGGCGATGATCGGTCAATGGATGGATAACCACGGTGGTGTCCTGCCGCGCTTCAACCACTACATCCAGGTAACAAATCGCACCAATGCGGGCGGCTGTGGTTAACGGGCCGTCCTGCCATTTCGTACCGTCTTTATCCAGCAGAAAACGTCCTACCAAATCAGAGGCCGTCATATCTTCATTACAGGCAACGGTTATCAACGGACGACCGAGTTTCCAGGCCATATATTCGACAAAGCGCGACTTGCCACAACCGGTCGGGCCTTTTAACATCACCGGCATTCGTCGGGCATAAGCCGCCTGATATAGCTCAACTTCGTTGGCTACAGGGCGGTAAAAGGGTTCAGTTTTGACTTTGTACTGTTCAGCAATGTGCTCGCTCATCGCAGTAACCTCTTGGTATTCAGGAGGAAAAACAATTTATCTGTAGAGGAAAGCCGTCTCCGACTAGGGGCCGGAGACGGTTTCTGAATCGCTACTAAACCGATTCACCACGGAAAACGACCATTTCAGCCCCTTTAGACTGGGCATAGTTGTCGTAACCAACTAGACGTACATGGTTGTTCGGGTGAGCCTTATGGCACGCTTCGGCTTCAGCCAGAACGCGATCAACATCGGTTTCCCCAAACAAGGGTAATTTCCACATGTACCAGTAGTGACCAAACGCATTTTCCGGCTCAGTATGTTCCACAGCAGGATTCCAGCCCTTGCTGACGATGTATTCCACCTGTTTACGAATGCGCGCTGCATCCATTTCCGGTAAATACGAGAAAGTTTCAAACTTACGGCTTGACGCATCGGCCAGGCTTGAAGCGTAGTCTTGCATATCACTCATTGTACTATCCTCAAATAATGTCAAATTCAGTTAATCATTGACCGGTGATCTTCTCTCTGCAGAGGAAACGCTTTAAACAGTACAAAGTATTAACAGGTACTGCCAAAGCGTTTTTGTAATCTCCTCGCCAGATATTAGTTAACGCTGTGCTTACTTATGCGCAACGTCGAGTTTATCGACAGTGTCAAACTCGAATTTGATTTCTTTCCAGGTTTCCATCGCCATTTTCAGCTCTGGACTATGCTCAGCAGCAGCAGTCAGGATTTGCTTACCATCTTTTTCCAGTTCAGCGCCATGGTTACGCGCTTCTACGCAGGCTTCCAAAGCCACACGGTTAGCCGCAGCGCCTGCTGCATTACCCCATGGATGCCCTAAGGTACCGCCACCGAACTGTAGTACGGAATCATCACCAAAGATGTTTACCAACGCCGGCATATGCCAGACGTGAATACCGCCAGAAGCTACCGGCAGCACACCCGGCATGGATGCCCAGTCTTGATCAAACATAATGCCGCGGCTGCGATCTTCTTTGATATAAGAATCACGCATCAGGTCAATCCAGCCCAGTGTTGCAGCGCGATCGCCTTCCAGCTTGCCGACAACCGTACCGGAGTGCAGGTGATCACCACCTGACAGACGCAACATCTTGGTTAATACGCGGAAATGAATCCCGTGATTCGGATTACGATCCAGTACCGCATGCATTGCGCGGTGGATATGCAATAACATGCCGTTATCACGGCACCAGTTGGCCAGCCCTGTGTTGGCAGTAAAGCCGCCGGTCAGGTAGTCATGCATAATGATCGGAGCGCCCAGCTCTTTTGCATACTCGGCGCGTTTGTACATTTCTTCAGGCGTTGGCGCTGTTACGTTCAGGTAGTGTCCTTTACGCTCGCCTGTTTCAACTTCAGCTTTATCAATCGCTTCCATCACGAAGTCAAAACGTTGTCTCCAGCGCATAAACGGCTGGGAGTTAACGTTTTCATCATCTTTGGTGAAATCCAGACCACCACGCAGACATTCATACACTGCCCGGCCATAGTTTTTCGCCGATAAGCCCAGTTTTGGCTTGATGGTGCAGCCTAATAACGGACGACCATATTTGTTCATGATGTCACGTTCAACCTGAATACCGTGAGGTGGG
>CANRLD010000104.1 GCA_947631375.1 uncultured Methylophaga sp.
GGGGAAGGCCGATTGATGGCCGTGGAAACGATTCTGTCCTGTCTGGCGGATAAACTGTTACCCGGGCCGTTAGCAGGCAAGCGAGTACTGCTCACCGCCGGGCCGACTTATGAAGCAATTGATCCGGTACGTTTTATTGCCAATCGCAGCTCCGGGAAAATGGGCTATGCGCTGGCCGCTGCCGCGATGGAAGCGGGGGCTTGCGTCACGCTTGTATCTGGCCCGGTGGCGTTAACTGCTCCGGCAGCAGTAAATTGCATACAGGTGGAAAGCGCACAGCAAATGTACGAGGCGGTGATGCAGAATTTAGCCGGCATGGATGTGTTTATTGGCTGCGCGGCGGTGGCTGACTATCGCCCGGTTCAAAGTGCCAAAAATAAGCTGAAGAAATCTGATCAGGAAGCGTTGTCGCTGCAACTGCAATTGAACCCGGATATTATCAGTGCTGTTTCATCGGCAAAACAACGCCCCTCTATGGTGGTAGGGTTTGCCGCAGAAACAAATGAAATTCAATATTATGCACAGCAAAAGCGACAGCAAAAAGGCCTAGATTTGATTGCGGCAAATCGCGTGGGAGAAGGACTCGCGTTTGGGCAGGAAACGAATGCGTTAGAAATTTTCTGGGAAGGCGGCCATAAAATACTGGCTGAAGCGCCCAAGCTGGAGATCGCACGCGAACTTATCACATTAATCACAGAGCGCTATCATGCAAAAAATTCAATTTAAGATCCTTGATCCCAGGTTAGGCAACTCCATTGAGCTGCCCGATTATGCAACCAATGGCTCGGCCGGCATCGATTTACGAGCTTGTCTGGATGAAAACCTCACGCTGAATCCCGGCGAAACGGTGCTGATTCCGACCGGTATTGCAATCCATATTGACGATCCCGCGTTGGCCGCGATGATTTTACCGCGATCAGGATTGGGCCATAAACATGGCATCGTACTGGGAAATCTGGTGGGCTTGATTGATAGCGACTATCAGGGGCAGATTTTTGTTTCCTGCTGGAATCGTGGTGATACTGCGTTTGAAATTGTGGTTGGTGAACGGATTGCGCAAATGCTGTTTGTGCCCGTTGTGCAGGTTGCTTTCGAGCAGGTGACGGCGTTTTCAGCCAGTGAGCGCGGCAGCGGCGGTTTTGGTCATACTGGTCGGCATTAAGCTTTAGCAAGCCGCTAAGGTTGAAAAATATGACACTTTTTCGGCAAAGACTTGGTCGGCTGGCAACCTTGTTACTGGTGTGTGTTTTGCTGTGCGGAGTGGTGGCGGCACTTTGGATCCATGATTATCAGCAACAGTCGGCCTTGACGTTGTTTGATCAACAGCAGAGCGAACGACTGGCGCAAGCGACAACCCGGCTGACAGCGCTGTTACAGCTGTGGCAGCAACAGTTTGCCGAGATGCCAGCTAACAGCAGTGAGGCATCAATTGCCGAGAACTGGCCAGCGGAAACAACAATCTGCATCCTGGCAGAAATACCTGTTGAGCCCGGTGAAGAAGCTTGTGTTGCCGTGAGTTTTGGCACCATTAACAGCTTACGGCAAGCCGATAAACAAGGACGGGCAGATATTGCAGTGATGCAGCCCAATACGGCACAGTCACATATTTTACTGAGCAAAAAGCTGGACGATAATGCCGGTTATCTGTTGCTGACATTGCCACTCAGTGCGCTGGAAAACGAACTGCGTGAGCGGTATTTATCAATCGGCTCGGGACGGCTGGCGTTGCAACAGGGCGCGCATAACTGGCTAACCCTGCTTGAGCAGGGAGATGGCTCGGTACAACAGCAAGAGCATATCTATACCCAGACATTGCCGGGTACCTATTGGCGATTGGCTTTCTGGCCGGCAGAGCGGCCGGTAACCTCAATGGTCTGGCTGGCATTGCTACTGCTTGTTGTGATTGTCGGTTTATTATGCTGGCTGTTGTTGAAGCGATTTGGCCATGTTCGTAATACGCCACAAACACAGACAAATGATCGGCCAACACCGATGCCGGTAGTACAAGCGCTGACACCCCCAAAAGCCAGTAAGACGGAAGCGGTAGATCGCGTCAGGCCGGTGGCGATCAAACCGGTAATTTTCAAGACTTATGATATTCGCGGTATTGTTGGCACCCAGCTGAGCGATCCGGTTATGCGCGTGTTAGGGCTGGCGATTGGCAGCGAAGCGCAACATCAGCAGCAAACACGCATTGTCGTGGGCCGTGACGGACGACTTTCCAGTGAAAGTTTTAGTGAGGCATTAATTGAGGGGATTTTGGCCAGCGGTTGTGATGTGACAGATATTGGCGCAGTGCCGACACCGCTGGTTTATTTTGCTTCCCAACATCTGCAAACACATTGCGGTGTGGTGGTTACCGGCAGCCATAATCCGCAAGGTTATAACGGGCTGAAAATCCTTATTAAGGATAAAACCCTGTCAGGCGAGGCGATTCAGGACATCTATCGGCGGATTCAGCAATCGCGCTTATATGATGGACAGGGACAATTACGCCAGGCCGAGGTGATCGGCAGCTATATCAGACAAGTACAACAAGTAATTTCATTATCACGACCCTTAAGGGTAGGAGTGGATTGCGGCAATGGGGTTGCCGGTTTGTTGATGCCGCGCTTGCTTGATGCCTTGGGTTGCGAGGTACATGAGTTGTTCTGCGAGGTAGATGGTCATTTTCCTAATCACCACCCGAACCCGGCTCAACCAGAAAACATGCAGGATATTTCAAAACTGGTACGCGACAAGCAACTGGATATTGGATTGGCGTTTGATGGCGATGGTGACCGGTTGGGCGTGGTGGATGGCGATGGAAACATTATCTGGCCTGACAGGCTGTTAATGTTGTTTGCCGACGATATATTACGTCGGCATAAAGGTGCCGCTATTATTTACGATGTTAAAAGTACCGATTTATTGGCGAAAACGATTACCCGGGCGGGTGGGAAGGCGATAATGTGCCCTTCGGGTCATTCGCTGATCCGCGCAGAGATGATAAAACATGAGGCAAAATTGGCTGGTGAATTAAGTGGCCATATCTTTTTTGCCGACAACTGGTATGGTTTCGACGATGCGTTATTTGCAGCTTGTCGTTTATTAGCATTGATTGCCGAAGATCCACAACACCGTGGGGCGACAGAGATTTTTGCAGCACAGCCACAACGCGTCAGTACGCCAGAAATATTAATTGATCTCGATACAGCCGAATGCCAACGTTTTATGACACAATTTAGCCAAAATGCCCAATTTGGAAATGCTGAAGTTGTTACGATTGACGGTGTTAGAGTCAACTTTGACAAGGGATGGGCTCTGGTCAGGGCATCTAATACTGTACCGGGACTGACATTACGCTTTGAAGCCGAAACCGAGCAACAGCTGGAACAAATTAAACAGCAGTTTAGCCAACAGATGTTGCAGATAAAACCCAACCTCAGCTTGAACTTTTAAAGCAATAAGAATAATTCAGTTGGGTATGACATAGCGTTGGTGAGTATTTTGCATACGCCATAACAATAAAAAAAGCATGCATGATTTGCATGCCGGTAAGGGAACATTAATGAGTTTGAATACACAGAAATCTTCGCAGATTGCACAGGTACTCACGGAAGCACTGCCCTATATACAGCGGTTTTCAGGAAAAACCCTGGTCATCAAATATGGTGGTAATGCCATGATTGATGAAACCTTGAAAAACAGTTTTGCTCGTGATGTTGTGCTGTTAAAAGCGGTGGGCATTAACCCGGTAATTGTTCACGGCGGCGGGCCACAAATAGGCCAGCTGTTAGCCAAGGTGGGAAAAGCATCTGAGTTTATCAACGGTATGCGCGTCACAGACCTTGAAACCATGGATATTGTCGAAATGGTGCTCGGTGGGCAGGTGAATAAAAGTATCGTTAACCTGATAAATACGCACGGTGGACGTGCTGTTGGGTTGACTGGAAAAGATGGCAGTCTGATTTTTGCCGAAAAAATGAAGTTTACGGCAGAAGACGCCGCAGTTGCGTCGCCAGAAGAGATTGATCTCGGCTACGTTGGTCGAGTCAGCAGTATTGATACACGTGTTATTGATATGTTGATTAACAGTGACTTTATTCCGGTAATTGCACCCATCGGTGTGGGACAGGATGGGCAGTCCTACAATATCAACGCCGATCTGGTTGCCGGCAAAATAGCTGAGGTGCTACAGGCAGAAAAACTCATTCTGCTAACAAATACGCCCGGATTGCTGGATGCTGATGGTGAATTGCTCACCGGGTTGAATGCCAAACAGGTCAATGAATTGATTGCTGCTGGGGTGATTTACGGTGGAATGTTACCCAAAATTGGCTGCGCGCTGGATGCGGTACAGGCGGGTGTAACAAGTTCACATATTATCGATGGCCGTGTACAACATGCGGTTTTGCTGGAAATGTTTACCGATGAAGGTGTAGGGACACTTATCCGGGGAGGCGGGCGATGACTGACCAGCAATCTGCGCGCTCGCAGAATAAACAGTCACGCCGCCAGGCGATACTGGAAGCACTAGCAACGCAACTTGAACAGCATCCAGGACAACGAATCACTACAGCCAAACTGGCGGAAAGTCTTGGTGTTTCTGAGGCGGCTTTGTATCGTCACTTTCCCAGCAAAGCAAGAATGTTTGAAGGGCTGATTGAGTTTTCAGAAGATACCGTGTTTGGCCTGATCCGGCGAATTCTTGATGAAGATACGAATGCGGTGTCACGCTGTGAAAAGATCATGGCACTTATGTTAGGATTCGCAGCTAAAAACCCTGGCATCAGCAGCGTACTTGTCGGCACGGCGCTTACCGGTGAAACAGAGCGGCTTCGCCATCGAGTCAGCCAGTTTTTTGACCGGCTGGAAACACAGTTTCGACAAATTTTACGCGAGCGAGAATTAACGCTGACTCAGGCGGGTGGCAGACCTGTTAACGAGACAGCAAACCTGCTACTGAGCATTGTGGAGGGTCGTTTGCAACAGTTTGTGCGCAGCGGATTTCGTCAATTACCTCTCCAGGGATGGGAACAACAATGGCAACTCATCAGTACGATTCTCAGAACATACGCATGATCAATGTTGCGGTAGTTGGCCGCTCTATCCCCAGTTTAATCAGTTTGGCCGTACATAATGATCTGCTTATTACGGTGATTGAACCAGACACAGTCGATGCGATGGCCGAGGCAATCGCCGCGGTTAACACGAATATAACGGTGTTGGAACAACATAACGAAACAGTAAATAGCGATTTATTATGCTTGGTCTTGGCAAAGAGGTGTCCCGCTAACCAGACGATTATTTTGTCGGATAAAGTGCCAGATTTTGAAAAGCTCAAAGCAACCGGTTTTAAATGTCGCGGTTACATTACGCCAGCGCAACATGACAAACTCGTTAAAGCTATTCGTGCCGTCAATGACGGCGAAGCCTGGCTGCCAAGACGCCTTGTAGGGGAAATGCTCAACTATTTTTCCGAATGCCCTCACTCTCGAATGCACAGATAAAGCCATAGACATGGTCGGCTGAATTGATGACAAAATGATTACATCTAATCAAATTTAGTACCAACGTACAGTAGATTCGTTCTTTACCTCATGGGAGACTGTCTGCAATTTTGGTCAAAAATGTTTTGAGTGACCTGGGAAAACAGCGTTTCATTGGAGAAGTTTTATGGCGACAGAAGTCGGTATTATTTCTGCCTTAATCGGCAGTGCAACCGCAACCGCAACCGACGGGACTGTGAGAAATCTACAAGTTGGTGACAAAGTCTACCCTAACGAAATCATTACGACCGGTCTTGCAGGCGCTGTTGAGGTTGAGTTTACTGATGGTAGTCTGATGGACTTGGGACGAAACTCCCAAGCCGTACTTGATAATGAAACCTTTGATTTTGACAATGCGCCACCGCCTGCTGCGACAGCAGATAGCGACGTTATTGATGATATCGAAGCTATTCAACAAGCATTACTGGAAGGCGCCGACCCCACGGCAATAGCAGACCCAACCGCAGCCGGACCCGGCGCGCAACCCGCTAGCGAAGGTGGCAGTGATGCTGTTGTGGTGGATTATCTTGCACCGCGCGTTACCCCCCAGGCTGGTTTTGACACCACAGGTCCTGGAGTCTCCTTTCCCGATCCGCCTCCATTTCAATTTTTGGTTGATGACTCGAATGATCTAGATCCTATTGTACCTCCGGGGGATGAAACACCAGTACCTGAGCCAGAACCAAAAGTAAAAGTACCAGTATATGACGAGCAAGCACAAGAAAAATTAAGTTCAATTTATAGTTCAACTGGAGAAAAAAGAGCATTTTTAACTTTTGATGATGGGCCATCATCTAA
>CANRLD010000105.1 GCA_947631375.1 uncultured Methylophaga sp.
TTGCCACCTTCCATAATCAGTCGTCCCATCGCTTCAGATACTGGCATCACCTGGTAAATGCCAACCCGACCTTTATACCCGTCGGTGCAATGTTCGCAACCGGCCGCGCGATAAATCTTGAAATCAGTCGCAATTTGTTGCGGACTGTAACCTTCTTCAATCAAGGTTTCTTTTGGCAGAGGATCGACCACTTTACAGTGCTGACAGAGTCTGCGTGCCAGGCGCTGGGCAATAATTAGACTGACTGCAGAAGCAATGTTGAAGGCAGGCACCCCCATATTTGCCAGTCGCGTCAGCGTTTGCGGCGCATCATTGGTATGCAGTGTTGAAAACACCATATGGCCGGTTTGCGCGGCTTTGATTGCAATTTCAGCCGTTTCCAGATCACGAATTTCCCCCACCATGATCACATCGGGATCCTGACGTAAAAAAGCCCTTAAACATTCGGTAAATCCCAGGCCGATTTGTGGGTGGACATTAACTTGATTGATTCCCGGAAGATTGATTTCTGCCGGATCTTCGGCAGTAGAAATATTACGATCATCGGTATTCAGAATATTCAGCGCGGTGTATAGCGAAACAGTTTTACCGCTTCCGGTCGGCCCGGTAACGAGAATCATGCCGTAAGGCCGGTGCATGGCTTCCAGGAATATTTTCTTCTGATCTTCTTCGTAGCCCAGCGCATCAATACCCATCTGGGCACTCGTCGGATCGAGGATCCGCAAAACAATTTTTTCGCCAAACAGCGTTGGGCAGGTACTTACGCGAAAATCTATCGCTTTTGACTTGGAGACTTTCAGTCGCATCCTGCCATCCTGTGGTACACGTCGTTCAGCAATATTCATCCGCGACAAGACTTTCAGACGAGCAGCAATTCGTCCACCCAAAGCAACCGGTGCAGTTTTGGTTTCATGCAAAATACCGTCAATACGGATCCGCACGCGGTATTTCTTTTCATAAGGCTCAAAGTGAATATCCGATGCTCCTGCCTTGATTGCCTGAGTCAGAATGCCGTTGATAAAGCGAACAACCGGCGTGTCATCCACGTTTTTATCACCGAGTTCTGCGCCATGATCAATCTCGTCATCGGGGCCCAGATCAATATCATCAAGCTCGGCGTCATCAAAATCATCCAGCGCCTGGTTTTTATTATCCAGCGCTTTTTCGATGGTGTCCGACAGCTTTTGTTCATCAACCAGAATCGGGAAGGTATTTAACGCGGTATTAAACTGAAACTCATCCAAAGCCTGCAGATTGCTTGGATCTGATACGGCGATATACAACCGTTTACCACGCTGAAACAGCGGCAACGCGTTGTGCTGTCGAATCAGTTTCTCCTGAAACAGACTGGTCGGTGCCAGTTCCATGTTCATACTGTTAAGATCAAACAGCGGTACGCCAAACTCCTGGGATGCCAGAATGCCTATCGTCTCACTGCTGAGCAATTTATTATTGACCAGATAGGTGACGAAAGATTGAGAGGCCTGTTTCGCCGAGCTTTGGGCCGATTGTGCTTGCTCTTCCGTTAGCAAACCTTCACTCACAAGTCGTCGAGCAAGACCGCTTAGCCTGATAGGGGCTGTCATATTTGCCATGACCGAATGCGATTCCTTGAATATAATGCTTAACTATTAATTGTTTAATAGTATGTAAGTTAACTGATAAATTCTAGTTTCCAAACGTGGGCTTGTCGCGGATATTCCTGTGTATACTGCCTGCCACTCAAGCATCGGGGAAGACATCATGCGAAAAATATCTGCCTGGAAGATCCTGGTATTGGTTTTATGTACGTTTGGACTACTGGCGTCGTGTGGCCTGAAGGGTGATTTATATCTGCCTGAAGGTCAGGCTTCTACTATGAGGGTTGCTTAATCACATGCAAAGTTATTTCGTTCAAAAAAACGGCGAACTGCACGCAGAACAACAAGCATTAACAGCACTGGCAGCGCAGTATGGCACGCCAACCTATGTGTATTCCCGTGCCGCACTGGAGCAACACTGGAAAGCTTTTGATGATGCCTTTAGCCATTATCCACATCTGGTTTGTTATGCAGTCAAGGCCAACTCCAATCTGGCTGTGTTGAATGTGCTGGCACGTCTGGGTTCCGGCTTTGATATCGTTTCGGGTGGTGAGTTAGCACGCGTTATCGCTGCCGGTGGGCGGGCTGATAAAACGGTATTTTCGGGTGTTGGTAAAACCGTCGAGGAAATCCGCTATGCACTGGAGATTGGTATACGTTGCTTCAATGTTGAATCTGTCCCGGAATTACAACGCATTAGCGAGGTGGCGACTTCTCTTGGGAAGTTGGCTCCCGTTTCAATTCGGGTAAATCCGGATGTCGATGCGCAAACTCATCCCTATATTTCCACGGGTTTGAAAGAAAACAAATTTGGCATTGCCATAGAGGATGCGTTAGCGGTGTATCAGCAGGCAAGCCGATTGCCGAATCTGCAAATTGTCGGTGTGGATTGTCATATCGGCTCGCAACTGACATCGGTCTCGCCCTTTGTTGATGCCTTGAAGCGAGTATTAGTATTGGTTGATGCTCTGGCAGAACTGGGAATAGCGATCCAGCATCTGGATATTGGCGGTGGACTGGGGATTCGTTATCGGGATGAAACGCCGCCTACACCAGCGGAGTATGCCGCCGCAATACAGGCGTTATTGGTTGGTCGTGACGTGGAGATCCTGCTGGAACCGGGGCGGGCGATTGCAGGCAATGCCGGTATTTTGCTAACGAAAGTGGAATATATCAAAGCTGTAGAAGCGAAACACTTTGCCATTGTTGATGCGGCAATGAATGACTTGTTACGCCCGGCGCTCTATCAGTCATGGATGGCTATTGAAGCAGTCAAACCGCGGACAGATGAAGCGGAGTATGATTTTGATATTGTCGGGCCGGTATGTGAAACCGGCGATTTCTTAGGTAAGGATCGCCGACTGGCACTGCAAAGTGGCGATTTATTGGCGATTCGTTCGGCCGGGGCGTATGGTTTTACCATGAGCTCAAACTATAACTCGCGTCCGCGTGCGGCTGAAATCATGGTTGATGGTGCAACCATGCATGTTGCACGGCAACGCGAAACAGTTGAAAGCCTGTTTGCAGGCGAGCAGATCCTGCAGGATTAACACCATGTTGAAATTCAGCAAAATGCACGGGCTCGGCAATGATTTTGTGGTTATCAATGCCATCAGCCAGTCCGTGCAGCTGACGACCAGGCAAATCCGCTTTATTGCTGATCGACATATCGGCATCGGCTGTGATCAGCTGTTACTGGTAGAAAAAAGTGAACGGGATGATGCCGACTTTCGCTATCGGATCTTCAATGCGGATGGCGGTGAAGTGGCACAATGTGGCAATGGTGCTCGTTGTTTTGCCAGATATCTGCGTGATAACGGCTTAACGGATAAAGACACCATTGCCGTGGAAACCGCCTCCGGCATTATTTATCCAACATTACAGGCAGACGGCCAAGTTTGCGTCGATATGGGAAAGCCACAGTTTTTACCGCAGCAAATCCCTTTTCAGGTTACTGAGCAAAGTAATACCTATATGCTGGTCGTTGAACCAGGGCATCAGGTAGAAATCGCTGCGTTATCCATGGGCAATCCGCATGCGGTCCTGTTGGTGGATGATATTAGCAAAGCCCCGGTCGCCGAGTTGGGCGCGAAAATAGAAAATCATGCCCAGTTTCCTCAGCGGGTTAATGTCGGTTTTATGCAGCTGGTGGATCATGAACATATCAGGTTACGGGTTTATGAGCGCGGCTCAGCAGAAACCAGTGCTTGTGGCACCGGAGCCTGCGCAGCAGTTGTCAGTGGTATTCGTCGTGGTTTACTGGCACGACAAGTCACTGTGTTATTGCAGGGAGGCAGTCTGGAAATAAGTTGGCCTGACGAACAGTCCTCTGTCTGGATGACGGGGCCAGCACAACATGTGTTTGATGGAGAAATTGCGTGGGCAACCCTCAACAGTCTATAAACGCTGATCAAGTCAGTGAGTTTTTACGTGAGCATCCCGATTTTCTGATCGGCCAGCCAGAACTGCTGGCCGAAATTGAGCTTGAGCAGTCACCCGCCGGCACGATATCGCTTGCCCAGAGACAACGCCAGCAATTGCGACAGAAAAATCAGCAACTGCATGAACAATTGCATGCGCTTATTGATAATGCACATAGCAACACTGCCTTGCAGCAACGCGTGCACCAGCTATGTCTGCGTTTGCTGGACTGTCAGGATCTACACAGTTTACTGACGGTGCTGCTGGAGCAGTTACAACAGGAGTTTTCAGCTGATGAAGTGGCATTGCGGTTGTTTTACACAGATGAGCAACAGGCCAAATTGCCACCAGTAAATGGCAATATTGCTGAATTACCTGCCGATGACAGTCAGCTCAAGGTATTTGATCATATTCTGGACAAGCAACAACCGGTTTGTGGCCGATTGACCAAAGCACAAAAACAATTATTGTTTGCTGAAAAAGCCGAAGAAATACATTCGGTTGCCTGTCTGCCGTTAGGTCATCAGCCGTGCGCGGGCTTATTGGCCATTGCCAGCCGTGATGCCAATCGTTTTCATGCCGATATGGGGACGGAATATCTGAGTTTTCTCGGTGAAGTCTTTATGCGGCTGATGCGTCGCTTCTGCCATGGACACAATGGCAACTGAGTTATCAATACCGTTACAGGCGTTTCTGCACTATCTGGCGCAGCAACGCCGGCTTTCGTCACATACCGTTCTTAACTACCAGCGTGATTGTCAGCAATTGGTGGTATTTTGCCAGCAGAACGCTTTCACGGATTGGCAGCAATTAAAACCAGCGGATATCCGTTTGTTTGCTGCCCAACTGCATCGGAATGGGTTGGCTGCCCGCAGTATTCATCGGATGCTCTCAGCGGTTCGCAGTTTCTACCGCTATTTACTTAATGAAGGCCTGGTCGATCACAACCCGGCACAATCGGTTCAGGCGCCCAAGGCGGAAAAACGCCTGCCGAAAACACTCGATGTCGATCAGATGAATGCTTTGCTCGACAGCACCGTGACCGATACTTTTGTCGGCTGCCGGGATCGCGCAATGATGGAGTTATTCTATTCATCGGGCCTGCGGCTGGCCGAGCTGGCAGCGCTGGATTTACGTGATATCGATTTTGCTCAGCAGCTGGTGCATGTTGTAGCGGGTAAAGGTGACAAGGACAGAATTTTGCCGATAGGCAACAAGGCAATCGAAGCCCTGAAAGTCTGGCTGGATAAGCGTGATCAGAGCGGGTTGTATCAGCAGCAGGCACTGTTTACCACGCAGCAAGGCCGACGGCTGGGAGTGCGCTCAATCCAGAAACGTCTGGCATTCTGGGGGAAAAAGCATGGTATTTCGGAACATGTCCATCCACACCGGTTAAGGCATGCCTTTGCGTCCCACATGTTGGAATCCAGCAGTGACTTGCGTGCGGTACAGGAATTGCTGGGCCACTCGGATATCAGCACCACGCAAGTGTATACCCATCTCGACTTTCAACATCTGGCGAAGGTTTATGATGCCGCGCATCCTCGGGCAAAGAAGCGTTCTTGATATTAATCACAGAGGCACAGAGGGCACGGAGGTTTAAAAGCGATTAAACCGCAGATTACGCAGATGGGCGCAGATTTTTAGATAGAAATTAAGACGGGATTTAGAAAGGGCGCAGATCTCAAAAGTTTCCCTTGAAGCTCTTTTTTCGGGGAACCGCAGGCCAACACAAGGGGTGCCTTGTCTTTTGGTTCGTTTTCTTTGGGCAAGCAAAGAAAATGAACTCGCCTTCAGGCGAAATTTAGCGCTAAGTGTCATTTCTCAAATTAAGGATTTATGTCGCTATCGCGAGTCAGGGGCTTGCGTGCCCAAGCCCCTAACAACCCAAGGGCACCTCTTGTGCTGGCCTGCGGCTCCACTGCGTTGCTCGATTTATCTGGGGATTGGTCAAAACTCGCTACGCTCACAAATTTGTCTGGAACAAATTTGGACGACGAAGGCGCCCGAAGGGTGAGTGGCATGGATGCCGCGAATCAGACACTGACCAATCCTTATCCAGATAAACCTGCGCTACTCGCCAGCACAAAAGGGGATTAGGGCGGAGCCTCTGAGATATGTGCCCGTATCTCTGTTCCTTTTTCCCGAATATTATTCAGATTTATATTTCTTTTAAAAAAATCTGCGCCCATCTGCGTAATCTGCGGACACAATCTTTGAAAACTCCGTGCCCTCTGTGTCTCTGTGGTTAAAAAAATCAGCTAGTGCGCCTGTTCCCAGTTATCGCCAACGCCCATGCCGACTTCCAAAGGTACGGCGAGTTCAGC
>CANRLD010000106.1 GCA_947631375.1 uncultured Methylophaga sp.
CATACAGCGCTGTCGCGCCGGCAACAGCGACCGGAATAATCAGGAAATTGACAATCGGAATCAGCGTCGCTCCCAGCGTTGTCATACCAAAGCCTAAGGCTAATGAGCGGTTGCTTCTCAATACCTCGCGCTGCTGTTTAAACCCCAGTAAATGATTACCCATGGGGTAGTCATGGTAATCAAGTGCAAGAACCCAGCTGGAGAAAAACAGCCACAACAGCGGGGCTATCACGTTGATTACGGGCAGCAAGGACACAATAAACAACGGAATCATCCATTTCAGCAGATACGCCAGTTTGCGTAATTCATTGAAAATCATCCGCGGCGTATCCGCGAGTAACTGCCAGAAAGTCTGCTCCGGGGGCGGTTGGTTGGACAGCTTTTTTTCGACGGCTTCGGCGAGCAGGCCGTTAAATGGCGCTGCGACAATATTGGCCAGAATGGAGAAACTGAAAAACACCATCAGTATGATCAAAACCGCAAACAGCGGCCAAAGAATCCACATCAAGCTATTGGCTAACCACTCTGGTAACCAGTCTGGCGTCAATTGGGTCATCCAGTAAGAAAATTGGCTAACAGCAAACCAGATGGCGGCGATAAAAAGCAGCGTATTGATCAGGATGGGAATATAGGCAAAGCGCCTGACGCCAGGCTGATTGATCAGTTTGAAACCGCTTAACAAATAACGTGAACCTTGTATAAAATCAATCATATTTCAATGCCTTAGTTAAATAATGTAAGACCATCTCTAGCTAATAGTGCGCTGCCATAGGCTGCTTCGCTATGCTGTGCTGACTTGAATTCAACTTGTAACAGCGATTGTCTTATCTGCGTCCAGACAGGATTTATGGCGCCGCCGCCAACACTGCGTACCGATAGCAGCGGTGTTCCGCTGAGCTGTTGTAAATACTGATAGCCCGATTTTTCGATAGTTGCAATTCCCTGTAGCAGGCCATGCAAAAACTGACTGTCTGTTGCCGGACGTGGCTGCATTCGTGGTAAAAAATGTGGATCACAAACCGGAAAACGTTCACCCGGTCGGCACAACGGATAATAGTCTGCTGGCGTGTACTGTAAATCGATCTGCTGAGTTAATTGCGCCAGTTGCTCATCATCAAAATACTGGCGTAATACGGCACCACCAGAGTTGGAAGCGCCGCCACAAAGCCAGTGTTTGCCAAGTTTGTGGCTGTAAATGCCACGTTTCGCATCAAACACCGGTTGCTGGCTAAGCAGCTTTAATACCAGCGTCGAACCCAGCGAGGTTACCGCTTCGCCGGGTTTACCGGCGCCGGTGGCGATAAAGGCAGCCAAACTGTCAGTGGTTCCAGTTTTGATTAGTGGTGGTTCAAGCTGGTTTAGCCCAAGTTGCTGCATCAAGCTTCTTGGCATTTCACCAGCGACATTGCCCGGCGCAGTGACTTCAGGAAAGGCATTAACAGGCAGCAGGGCTGTGATTTCCTCTGGCCAGTCATTTTTTACGATATCAAAGCCGGATTTCAACGCACTGTTGTAATCAGTTGTCCCGACCTGCATGCCGAGTTGTATTGCCAGCCAGTCAGCCTGATGTGTCAGATAATAGTGCGCCGGTAAATCAGTTGTTTTCTGCAAAAACAGGGCTTTTTCCAGTGCACTGGTTGCCAGATGATCCGTCGTGGTTTTGACGGTTACCGGGAGTCCGCGAGAATCGTTATACATCAGCATGTCGCTGAGCGGTTGGCCGTTGATATCGACCAACATGACCGAGCCTGAGGTTGCATCAATCGCGATAGCGTCAATCACATAGTTTGGCACTGCTGACAGCAGTCGCTGCAAGCCAGTCAGCAAATATTCGGCTTGCTGCTGCGGGGAAGGGTAATGATTAGCTGCAGAAAAGTGCTGTTGTTGCATGGCCAACAGCGTGCCGCTTTGGTCGATAGCGCAAGTCCGGCACCCGGAGGTGCCGAAATCAATGCCAATCCAGGCACGGTTGCGCATAATTTTTTAAGGTAGTTGTACTGGTGTTGGTGCAACCCAACCCGCCTGGCGATGTTCTGCGATCACATTGGTATAAACACCACCACGAACGTTGAAAACACCGGTCACGCGCATAAATCGTGGATCGAGGGCGGCGACCAGATCAGTGAGGATTTGGTTGGTCAGTTTTTCATGAAAACCGCCTTCTTCACGGAAAGACCAAAAGTAAAGTTTCAGCGATTTCAGTTCCACACATTTCAGATCCGGTACATAATCAATTTTAATCGTGGCAAAATCAGGTTGTCCGGTTATCGGACACAGACAAGTAAATTCTGGAGTTTCAATGTGAATGGTATAATCGCGCTCCGGTACAGCATTGTCGAAGGTTTCCAGTTGTTTGCTTGGTTGGGTGGACATAGGTAATCTCTGAAAGTTGGCAAAAAATATCATTATCCCTGAGTTGGCAGATTTAATTAAGTGTTTGAAATCATTCTCCTGTCCATAATTGTGTTAGCTGCGGTGATTATTGGTGGCTGGTATCACCATTTTCGCCAGCAACAGCGTGCCCACGAGTTTGAGCGTGAACTGGATCGTTTTGACACTGCTCAAAATGACGATTTTCAGCAACGGTTTGATTCCGTTTTTGCGCAGGATTCTGCCACCTTGTCTGACAGCTCCCGCGTTCAACTGGAAAATGACCAGTTTGATGATTATGTGGTCGATGAAATAGAAGTCGACGACGATGAACAAGAGGAAGACCAGCAGGACTGGGAAATGGTGGTGGCCTTGACCATCATGGCAGCCGAGTCGCAAATGTTCACTGGTCGGGCTATCCGTCAGGCGCTGGAAAAACAGGAAATGCGTTTCGGAGATATGCAGATTTATCATCGTTACTCGATAAATAATCGCCGGCAAGTTCTGTTTAGCGTGGCCAATATTCTTGATCCCGGCACCTTGCTGCCCGATCAGCTTATCTCAATGAAAACCCCGGGATTACTGGTGTTTACCCGGTTACCTGGGCCAGTAAATGGTCTGACTATATTTGATTCCATGCTGGAAACCGCAGAGGAATTAACCGCCTATCTGGGCGGTA
Organism: uncultured Methylophaga sp.; assembly: GCA_947631375.1. Lineage (GTDB taxonomy): Bacteria > Pseudomonadota > Gammaproteobacteria > Nitrosococcales > Methylophagaceae > Methylophaga. The sequence goes on from CANRLD010000106.1 coordinate 3,050, forward strand.
TTTTATGTGATGAAAAACGTGAACCGATTACCGATATGCATCTGGAATCGGTGCGTAACCGTATCTTTGAATTGAATCTATCTTTGCAGGCAGACAGTAAATCTGATGACGATTTCAACTGAAATCATTGAGCGCGTAGAGCAATTACGCGCGCTGATAAACCGTTATAACTTTCTCTATTACAGCGCTGATGAACCCGAAGTCACTGATGCACAATATGATCGGTTATTTGCCGAGCTCAAACAGCTGGAAATACAGTACCCGCAATTAGCTGCCGCAGATTCGCCAACCCAGCGGGTAGGTGCTGCACCGCTGGATAAATTTGCGCAAATCACCCATTCAATGCCGATGCTGTCGCTGGATAATGTGTTTGATGAAGAAGAATTGACGGCGTTTAACCAGCGAGTGCTGGATCGATTAAACAGCCGGGAAATCATTACCTATGCCGCAGAACCCAAACTGGATGGGCTGGCCATCAGCATTCGTTATGAAAATGGTTTATTGGTGCAGGCGGCCACCCGCGGTGATGGCGCGGTGGGTGAGGATGTCACTGAAAACGTACGTACTATTCGCAATGTGCCGCTAAAGCTCAACGGCAGCAATGTGCCGGAAGTGGTGGAAATTCGTGGCGAGATTTTTATGCCAAAGAGCGGTTTTGAAAAGCTTAATCAGCAACGGCTGGCGAATAATGAAAAACTGTTTGTTAATCCGCGTAACGCGGCTGCCGGATCGTTAAGACAACTTGATTCTGCGGTGACTGCGAGCCGGCCATTGGCCTTGTTTTGCTATGGATTGGGAGAGCTGCAAGGAATTGAGCGTCCGGCCAGTCATACTGAAGCGATACAAATGATTCGCGAATGGGGGGGCGCTATCTGTCCGGATATTGAACAGCTCCAAGGCGTCGACGCCTGTTTGCACTATCTGCACCAACTGGGCGAGCGCCGTGCCAGCCTGCCTTACGATATTGATGGTGTGGTGTTTAAAGTAGATAACGCCGTGTTGCAGGATCGTCTCGGTTTTGTTTCCCGTGCGCCGCGCTGGGCAATCGCCTATAAATTTCCGGCACAGGAAGAAAGTACCCAGGTGCTGGATATTGAAGTTCAGGTTGGACGAACCGGCGCATTGACACCCGTGGCCAGGTTACAACCGGTATTTGTCGGTGGGGTCACGGTCAGTAATGCCACCTTGCATAATGAAGATGAGGTTCGTCGTAAAGATGTGCGGATTGGCGATACGGTTATTATCCGACGGGCTGGTGATGTTATCCCGGAAGTTGTTCAGGTGGTTACCGAGCAGCGCCCGGCCGATGCAATCGAGTTTGTGATGCCGGTTCAGTGCCCGGTTTGCGGCGCTGATGTTGAACGAGCCGAAGGCGAAGCGGTGGCACGTTGTAGCGGTGGTTTGTTTTGTGGTGCGCAACGCAAAGAGGCCATTAAACATTTTGCTTCGCGCAAAGCGCTGGATATTGACGGTTTGGGCGATAAGCTGGTTGAGCAACTGGTTGATGCTGAACTTATTAAAGACCCAGCGGATTTGTTTTATCTGACCAAACAACAGTTTGCAGCACTGGAACGCATGGGCGAGAAATCCGCCACCAATCTGGTGACTGCCTTAGAACAGGCTAAAAACACCCGATTCGCACGATTTTTATACGCACTGGGCATTCGTGAAGTCGGTGAAGCCACCGCGCGTTCACTGGCATTACATTTTGTAACCTTAGATAAATTAACTGCCGCCAAAGAAGATGAGCTAATCGAAATTGAAGATGTTGGTCCAATCGTAGCGCACCATATTTATACCTTTTTCCAGCAGGAACATAATCTGGATGTGATTCGACGGTTATTAGCTGCCGGCATCCGCTGGCCCGAGGAAAAACCTGTGTATGCTGACTCGGCTCTGGCGGGGAAAAGCATTGTGTTGACCGGCACGCTGGAAAGCTTGTCACGCAGCGAAGCCAAGGAAAAACTGCTGGCGCTGGGAGCAAAAGTGGCGGGTAGCGTTTCTGCCAAAACAGATTATGTGGTCGCGGGGCGCGACGCTGGCAGCAAGCTGAAAAAAGCCGAAACACTTGGCATTGAAGTGGTCGACGAAGCGACCTTGATACAGTGGATTAGTTAATTATGAGCGCAGTCATTGAGGCCATCAAAAAGGTGGCAACCGGCCCGGAGTTAAGTAAAAACCTCACGCTTGATGAAAGTCGTCAAGCCATGCTGGAAATTCTTTCAGGGAATGTAGATCCGGTACGGATTGCCGTTTTGTTGATTGCCTTGCGGATGAAGCGGGAAACTGACGAGGAAAACCTTGGTCTGTTGCAAGCAATACAACAGATGAGCGGTCAACAGACAGTAGAGCTGGATCATCTGCTGCTGCTTGCCGATCCGTTTAATGGTTTCAGTCGTCATTGTCCATTGGCTGCTTTCTTGCCGGCGGTGCTGGCAGCCTGTGGTTTGCCGGCAGTAACGCAAGGTGTCTATCAAATGGCACCAAAGTTTGGAATAACGCATGCACAAGTACTGGAAGCTGCCGGGGTGGATGTTCGGTTGACGGTTGATAGCGCTGTGCAGCGATTACAAGACCCGCGGATTGGTTGGGCCTATCTGGATCAGGCGCTGGTTACTCCGGGATTGTTTGCCTTGCAGGATGTACGCCGCTTGATGATAAAACGTCCCAGTCTGGCGACACTGGAAAAACTGGTGATGCCGATAAAGGCCCGGCAAACCCATTTGCAAATTGGTTTTGTACATAAAGCGTATCCGGCGGTATTAGCTTATCTGTCACAGCAGGCTGGTTTTGACAGCGCGCTGATTATTCGTGGGCTGGAAGGCGGGGTTATTCCGACTTTGCGTGAGGTGTCCGACAACTTCGAATGTATTGATGGTGTGCTAACCCCCTGTGCTTTGGACCCACTAAGCTTTGGTATTGAACAAGCAACTCGTGGTGCTATGCCGTTACAACAGTCACTGACGGCCGCTGAGTCTGCGCAACGAGGATTAGCGGCGTTAGCAGGTGAAAAAGGCGTAGCCTACGATGTACTGGTTTATGGGGCAGCGATGGCGTTATGGCATTGCAAGCTGGTCGGTAGTCAGCAGCTTGCGGCAAACCGGGTTCGGGAAGTACTCGACTCCGGCAAGGCATTAGCTGTTTTTGAGCAAGGTAAAAAGTGATGGTCAAGCAACAGCAGTTACAGTTTGAAATGAATGGTCGCAGCACCCGCAACATTACAGCAGATGTAGCACAGGTGGTTGCAGAGTC
>CANRLD010000107.1 GCA_947631375.1 uncultured Methylophaga sp.
CGAAGCCGAAGCCGAAGCCGAAGCCGAAGCCGAAGCCGAAGCCGAAGCCGAAAGTATTTATCCAAGTGAAGAGGACAGGTTGGCCGGAATTATGGCTGGACAACCGCAGCCATTGGCAGAAATCGCGAGCAATGAGCCTGCACAGCAGCAGGTGGCTGAAACAGACTTCTCGACTGATGAGATAGAAAAACTGCGTGCCAAGTTACGACAGCGCACCCAGCGGTTGAAAGCTGAACGACAACAACGACTGGCAGAAAACCAGTCGATAGCGACCGCTGCTGTCAGCTCTCCTGATCCTGCAGCGCAATCATTCAGCAATAGTGAGCTGCAGGCTGATCCGCTTGCCAGTTCGCCAGACGTGATCGGCGACGAAGAGAATATGACGCCGTCGCTAGCGGCGGAGATATCACCGAATGTTACCGATGATGTCGCGCCTGTCGTGCAGCATCAGAGTGATGATAATGAGTCGTCTGGCATAACAGCAGAGCCAGAACTATTACAGTCGAATGACGACTGGGTTTCTGAGTTGTTGGCAGCAGAAGAGCCGGCTTTTATAGAAGAAATTGAACTGGGTGAGTTACCGGTTACCGAGATGGCGGATGCTGGCGAAATAATTGCTGACGTTGAGCAAACAGCAACAATACCAGAGCCAGAGCCAGAGCCAGAGCCAGAGCCAGAGCCAGAGCCAGAGCCAGAGCCAACAGAGATTGATCTTGCTGCTGAGCAACCGGCAACAGGCAGCGAAGCAGAGCAGGACTTTGCCGCAGCACTCGCGGCAGAGCAGGTTCAGGCAGAAAATGAACGTATGCAAACCTGGTCGGAAATGGCGACGTTCGATCTTGTCGAGCCAGTGGAGATACCGACAACAGCGCCGCTGCAACCTCAGCATCCGCATGGTGGACTTGCCAGTCAGGCAGAGTGGAATGAGCCGGCCCAGGATGCACCTTTACCGGACGAAGCGCAGCTGAAAAATCTGCTGGCTGATGTTGAGAAGCTGCAGCAATCAGTAAAGCCGGCCAAAAGTGGCAAAAAACGCAGCGAGTTACAGGCGATTTTATCGACAATTCCATCTTTTTCTGCCGGCAATAAGCCGAAATAACAATGGATGACGTCTGCGGGTTCGCTGTAACTTGCGAATAAAGCGAGATTGTTAAACGCTGCATCCGCCATTTTGGTAAAATTTCCGCCGTTTAAGTACGGAAAAAGTTATGACCGAGCAAATTCATCAGGTAGCCATCGTTGGTGGTGGTGTCTGCGGCACCGCGCTGCTGTATATGTTGGCGGAATACACCGATATCAATGACATTGTGTTGCTGGAAAAATACGCTGCAGTGGCCAGAGTCAACTCGCACGGTCGTAATAACAGCCAGACAATTCATTGCGGTGATATTGAAACCAATTATTCTCTGGAAAAAGCCGTCAAGGTGAAAGCCGCAGCAGAAATGCTGGTGAACTTTGCCGCTGATTTGCCCAATGTTGATCAGGTTATTTTTAAATATCCCAAAATGGTGCTGGGGGTCGGCGAACAGGAGTGTCGGCAGCTGCGCCAGCGTTTTCAGACATTTCAGCACGCTTTTCCCGCAATGAAGTTATTGGAAAAAGCCGATATTGCGTCTTATGAGCCCGCCGTGGTGATGGTAAATGGGTCAATGCGCCCGGAACCTTGTGTCGCGCTGGCGGTGCTGGATGATTACAGCGCGGTGGATTATCAGCAGTTATCTGAAGCGTTTATCGACAAAGCCAAAGCACACGATAATAAGCAGATACAACTGCGTTTTAACAGTGAGGTAGATGATATTGTCGAAAAAGATGGCATTTTTTCGCTGGTGACAGGTGACAGTATTATCAAGGCGCGTAGCGTGGTTGTTTCTGCTGGCGGTCATAGTTTGCTGCTGGCGCAGAAAATGGGCTACGGGTTGGAATTTTCCTGTTTGCCGGTGGCTGGCAGTTTCTACTTTACGCCGCAGGTGCTGCGCGGCAAGGTGTACACCGTACAGAATGATGCTTTGCCATTTGCGGCTGTGCACGGTGATCCGGATGTACTGGTGGCAGGTAAAACTCGTTTTGGGCCAACGGCACTGTTATTGCCTCTGTTGGAACGCTATAACAGTAAAACCTTCTTTGATTTTTTACGTGTGTTACGTCTGGATAGCCGGGTGATGAAAGTGTTCTGGGATTTATTCAAAATCAGTGATATCCGGAACTATATTTTGAAAAACTTTCTGTTTGAGGTGCCGCTACTACGGCGCTGGCTGTTTTTGAAAGATGCCCGCAAAATTGTTCCCAGCTTGCAGTTGAAAGATATTGAATTTGCCAAAGGTTTTGGTGGTGTCAGACCACAGTTGATTGATAAAAAAAATGCCCGCTTGATGATGGGAGAGGCCAAGATCAATCCCGGCAGCGGCATTGTGTTTAATATGACGCCATCACCTGGCGGTACCAGTTGCTTGGAAAATGCTGAAACCGACATGCGGTGGATTGCCCAGCGTTTGGGGGCGGCGATTGACGAAAATCTGCTAAATCAAACGCTGCGAAAATAAGCGAAGAGTAAATTCAATGGCTGCTTCACCATATATCACTGCGCAGGGCATGTTTCTGCTGAATCAGGAACTGAGTGAGCGCTGGCAGCGTCGCCGCCAGGTGGTTCAGGCGTTGGCTGCGGCGGCGGCAGAAGGCGATCGCAGTGAAAATGCGGAATATATCTATCGCAAAAAAGAGCTCAGGGAAATTGACCGGCGGATCCGTTATTTACAAAAACGTATTCCGGATTTACGTGTTATCGATCGTATTCCCGATGACCAGCATGCGGTGTTTTTTGCGGCTTATGTGACCTTGCTGAAGGATGATGAACAAGAAGTTCGTTATCGTCTTGTCGGGCCGGATGAAATTGATCACGCGCCGGAAAACATCAGTATTGATTCGCCGCTGGCGCGGGCGTTACTGAAAAAACAGGTAGACGATGAAGTCACCATCCGGGTTCAGGACGGTGACCATTGTTATCTGATTCTGGCGATTGATTATTGATTTTCGGCTGGCTGAATACGGTAAATGATACCGTTGTCGGCAGCAATATATAACCAGCCTTCCGGGCTTTCGATCACGTTGCGAATACGTTGTCTCAGTGAGTTGAGATAGCGGTTTTCTTCACTGACGGTATTGTTATCCAGTTTGATATGGTTCAAGTGTTGTAATGCCATCGCGCCTGAAAATAAATCCCCTTGCCACTGCGGGAAGGCTTCGCCCTGGTATTGCAGCAGACCGCTTGGCGCAATGGACGGGACATAAACTTGAATCGGGTTTTCCATACCGTCAACGGTTTTTCCCTGACCAATCGAAACGGGCGCGTAATACTCTTTGCCGTGCGACGCTTCAGGCCAGCCGTAATTTTTTCCAGCCTGGATCAGATTGATTTCATCACCGCCACGTGGGCCGTGTTCCATTCCCCAGAGTTGTTGTGTTTGCAGGTTGTAGAACAGTCCTTGTGGGTTGCGGTGCCCATAGCTCCAGATTTCCGGCAGGGCATCATCATGACCGATAAAAGGGTTATCTTGCGGAATACTGCCATCAAGGTTTAGCCGTAATATTTTTCCATTATGCCGTTGCAGATCTTGTGCGGCATGGCGTTCACCCCGGTCACCGATGGAAAAAAACAGATGCCCCTGATCATCAAAAGCAATGCGACTGCCGTAATGCTGGCCTTTTGTCGTGCGTGATTCGGTGATCAGTAAATCCTGCCAATCAATCAGAGTGTTGTCATTGAGCTTGGCGCGCGCCAAGGTTGTTGCTCCCTGACCGTCAACATCCTTGCTGTAGGTGAAGTAGATCCAGCCGCTGTCGGCAAAATCAGGTGATAAGGCGATATCCAGAAATCCGCCCTGACCTTCAGCTTTCATCGCTGGTACACCGCTAATATCGGTTTGATTGGCCGAGTGCAGGTCAATCAACGTCAGCTTACCTTGCCGTTGGGTGACCAGCATTGTGTTATCTGGCAGTACAGCCATTCCCCAGGGAATACCCAGACCTTCTGCGATCTTATCCACTTGTAACGCTTTATCGCTGACAGTAGTTGCCTGAGCGGGCACAGCAATGAAACCAAGCGAAAGAGAGAGCAGTATGTAAGTCAATTTCATCTGGCAGATTCCTTAAGTTAATACGGGAAGTTTATGAACTACAGGACAACATGGAGCAGCCTGGTTTATGTCTGGCCCAATCCGGGCGTTTGGCGGCGTAGTGTTCAAATTGAGGCTGTTCGTCATAAGGACGTCGCATAACCTCCAGAAGTTCATGAATCAGGCTGTAATCACCGTCATGCGCTTTATCAATGGCCTGCTGCGCCAGATAATTGCGTAACACATATTTCGGATTGATCTGGTTCATCCGAATCTTTCGTTCAGCATCGCTGGTGCCTTCCTGTCGCACGCGCTGCTGGTAGCGTCTCAGCCAGTCACAGATATCTTTTTTATCTTCTTTGGATAACGCATCTGGAGCGTAATATGCCGGCATTAGCGGGGCAAACAAGTCGTCATCGCCAAGTGTGGACGCTGAGGCTTCGCAGGAAACATCTGCCAGCTTGCGATAGAAAATGGTCATATCGGTTTCTGCCAGCAGCAGAATTTTCTGTAACTGCTGATTTAAATCATCATCAGCCTCTCGCTGATAACTGGATAAACCGAGTTTGCCGGCACGCATTTGTTGCCATTTTTGAGTATAGGTTTCCACATAATCAGTGAGGATCTGCTGGAGTGGTTCAACATCGTTAATTAATGGATAAATGGCATTCCCCAATTGCAGCAGATTCCATTGGGCGATTTGTGGCTGGTGACCAAAGCGGTAACGTTTATTGGTGGCGTCGGTGGTGTTGGGCGTCCAGTCCGGATCGTAATTATCAATCCAGCCATAGGGACCATAATCAATGGTCAGTCCGGTGATGGAGGTATTATCAGTATTGAATACGCCATGCACAAACCCCACGCGCATCCAGTGCACAACCAGGTCGGCAGTGCGTTCACAGACTTCTTTAAACCAGTCCAGATAAGTTTGTTTGCAGGGGACGCCCAAATGCGGGAAATGATGCCGAATAGTGTAATCAACCAGTTTACGCAAATTGTCGATATCACCACGGGCATTGAACAGTTCGTAATTGCCGAACCGCAGAAATGTTGGCGCCACGCGGCAGACAATGGCTCCCGGTTCGGCTTGCGGGCGGCCATCATAAAACATATCGCGAACCACCTGTTCGCCAGAGGTGATCAGACTTAAGGCGCGGGTGGTGGGAATACCAAGATGAAACATGGCTTCACTGCATAAAAATTCGCGTACCGAGGAACGCAACACGGCCAGACCATCCGCCATACGAGAGTAGGGGGTTTCTCCTGCGCCTTTGAGTTGCAGCATTTGCAGCTGACCGTGTATGTCTTCTACTTCGCCCAGATTGATGGCTCGGCCATCGCCAAGCTGTCCGGCCCAGTGACCAAACTGATGACCGCCATAACACATAGCGTGAGGCACCATGCCTGGTAATAATTGGTTACCGGCAAAAACATGGAGAAACTGGCTGGATTCACAGTCTTTGGGGCTGAGACCAATATCGGCAGCCTGTTCTGCTGAAAAAGCAACCAGTGCAGGATTTGCCGCAGTTTTAGGAGTAACCAGACTATAACAGGCACTATGCACTTGTCGGCGATGATTGTCTGTTTCGGGATCGGCGGGTAACTCGCGGGTAAAGCGATCCTGAAAATGCAAAACCGCAAGAGGGTTTATGCCGGGGTCGTTCGGGTTTATGTCATCTGAGTTCATACTGGCATTACAACAGAAAATCGCCGGCGATAATACCGGCGATTGCTTACTGTTAAAACGAGCAGAGGTAAGAAAACTAGCTCAGCGCAGTACGTTGTTGTTGTAATTGATGCAGCGCCTGTTGCAGTTCGGCCAGTTTTTCACGTTCTTTGGCGACCACATCAGCGGGGGCTTTGGCAACGTAATTTTCATTAGCAAGTTTGCTGGCCGATTGGGTGATAATCTTATCCAGTTTGGTGATTTCCTTATCCAGGCGGTTGAGTTCAGCTGCTTTATCGATCAAGCCTTCCAGCGGGATCAGTATTTCCATTTTGCCGACAAGGGCGGTAGCGGCAGCCGGTGCTTCACCGCTGAGCATTTCCACTGATTCCAGATTGGCCAGA
>CANRLD010000108.1 GCA_947631375.1 uncultured Methylophaga sp.
TCCAGACCTGAAAGAAATAACTGAATTTACCGTGATGCTAGAAAATGAAAAAACTTAACAAAGCCAGTCACGGCGACGGCTTTTTCGTTGCGGCTTCGCCTCCACTACAAAGCCGCGCGTGCTGGCGGCGTTAGAGCGCACCGAGCTAAACGGGGGGCTTGTGAACGACATCATCGAGGCGATAAGCGCACGGATCAAGGCACCGTACTTTGGCTACGCGCTGTTGGCTTTCATCGCGTTGAACTGGAGGGGCATATTCCTGCTGGCGACTACACCTGGCTCACCTCAAGTCCGGCTGGAAGCATTCGATTCAATGACAAGTCTTACAAGCCTGATCATATGGCCGTTAGTGGTGGGTGCGGTTATAGCCCTGTGCTCGCCTTGGATCAAGTTCACCTTCGCCTACCTTTCTAGAAGGCCGTTCGAATACATTGACAATCTGCACCTCGACGCAGAGCACAAAAAGACGATAAGGAGAACTGAGCTAGAGCGCTCCAGAGCAGAGTTGTTCGCTGGTAAAGAGACAGAGTTGATAGAGCGCGCAAAGAGAGATGAGGAAGTTCTGCAGATCAAAGATGAGTCATTGCAGGAGCAATTGAGAACGGAACTTGAGCTATTACGCAAGGAGCGAGATCGGATGTCGCATGGCCTCTACAGTAGCGAGACGGTGCAGCTCTCGCCAACTGAGAAAGAGCTTCTTAAGCTCGCTGCAGAAAGCGGTAGCGGGACGATTTCAAGTGGTATCCAAGCCCAAGCAGGCCGATCTGTTGGATCGATTGCATGAGTCCCGCCGTGAACTGGTTTTCCTCCGCCGCTCGCTCTGGACACAACGTGATGCCATCGCTGCGTTAATGCGTGAAGACCAGAAGCTTATAGGCAAGAACACCCGCTATTACCTGCGTGACTGTGTTGACCATGCCGCGCATATCCTGGACATGGTGGAGAGCTACCGTGATATGAGCGTTGCAGTGATGGAGTTGCTGATGTCGACTCAGAATCGGCAACTAAACGAAGCCATGCGCATGCTGACCATGATTGCAACCATATTCATACCGTTGTCATTCATCGTTGGTATTTACGGAATGAACTTCGACACTGGAGCAAGCCGCTGGAACATGCCGGAACTGGGCTGGGAGTTTGGTTACCCGATGATACTGCTGTTGTTGCTCACCATTGGCGTGGGAATGTTGGCAGTCTTCAAACGCAAAGGCTGGTTTTAACAAAGGGACCGCAAGATAGATTGGGTTATGTTGCAACCCCCAAGACTTTCGATTTCAAGCAGGCTGTTTTGCTTAGGGTTTCCTTCTTCGCTTTTTATTACTTTGCGGATAACGCTTTATAGCCTCAGAAACGCCGTGCCCTCTGTGTCTCTGTGGTTTATCTTTATCTATCTTGGTGGATTTTATTCACTATCGCTGTAGTAGAGCAGTTTTCGGTCAAGCCCATCACTCTCACTTCGCCGCCGTAGCCTTCAACGATTTCCCAGCCAACCACACCTTTTTTATCGTAATCGCCGCCTTTAACAAGAATATCCGGCTGAATCTCCCGGAGCAGTTCTTCCGGAGTATCGCCTTCAAAGCAGGTTACCCAGTCCACATCAGCCAAGCCGGCCAGTACGATCTGCCGCCGATCAGCGGTGTTAATCGGCCGCCCCTTGCCTTTGAGTTTGGTAACGGACTCATCGGTGTTGATTGCCACAATTAGCCGATCACCCTGAGCACGCGCTTGCCGCAAATAGCTGACGTGACCGGCATGCAAAATATCAAAACAGCCGTTGGTAAACACGATTTTCTCGCCGCGCTTTTTCGCTTGCTCGACAGCAATTTTCAGTTGCTCTACGGTCACCGCTCCGGCGAATGAATGATCGCTTTGATGCGAGCCTTGATGACGTTGATATTCAGCAAACAGCTCGGGTTCGCTGACTGTGGCAGTACCGAGCTTGCTGACGACAATACTGGCGGCAACATTCGCCAGCACGACCGATTGTTGTAATGATTGTCCAGCAGCCAGCGCAGCGGCCAGGGTAGCGATTACGGTATCGCCAGCCCCTGTTACATCTGCAACTTCCTTGGCAATCGCCGGTAAATGAAATTCGGCATTATCACTGGAAATCAATGACATACCCTGCTCACTGCGGGTAATCAGCACGGCCTTGATATGGTTATCCGCAAGCAGTTTTTTGGCTTTTGCAATCAAATCTGCTTCCGATTGAACCTCGCCTACCACCGCTTCAAACTCATTAAGGTTGGGGGTAATTAAATCTGCTCCACGATATTTACTGAAATCATTGCCTTTCGGGTCGACCAGTACTGTCATGGCACTGGCTTGGGCGAGCTGAATCCAACGCTGCGGATCATCCAATGTACCCTTAGCATAGTCTGACAACACCATGACACCAGCTTCTTCCAGCAGTGGCAGCACTTTATTATCCATACCAACACTACTTTCTGCGCTGAAGCGGCTTTCAAAATCCAGTCGTAACAGTTGTTGGTGCGCGCTAATAACGCGTGATTTGATAATCGTCGGATGTTGCGAAGTCTGATGAAATGCACAGTGAATACTGACAGAACCAAGGCGCTGTTTGAGCACCTCGGCCGCTTCATCTTGACCAGTGATGCCTGACAAGCTGCAACTGGCACCAAGCGAAGCAATATTCATCGCAACATTGGCAGCGCCGCCCGGTATATCTTCCAATCGCTCCACATTGACGACCGGTACCGGTGCTTCAGGCGAAATACGCTTGGTTTTGCCAAAATAAAACCGATCCAGCATTAAGTCGCCTATCACAACGACTTTCGCCTGTCTGAAATCCGGAAATGCATTTTTCATATGGTATGAATGATTTGTAAGGTAAAGGCCGTCATTGTGCGGCGAAAAGCGGTTGCAGTCCATGCCAGACCATTTCTGGCGTCAGTTCCGTCATACACACCGGCTCGCCGTTGCGTGAAGCTGGCAACGGACATTTTCGTTTGTAACACGGTGCGCAGCTAAAATCACTGATCAGATGCTGCTGATGGTCGCCATAGGTGCCAATCAAAGCCGTATCCGTTGCACCATACAGAGTTAACGCCGGCGTTCCGGCCACGGCGGCAAGATGCGCCAAGCCGGTATCACTACAGACGGCACCCGCTGCGTGGTGCATGATCGCCGCGATATCATTTAACCCCAAACGGGGTAATGCAAAAGCCATTTCATCGACCGAAGCAATCTGCTGAGCACGCAGGTATTCTTCATTATTGCCACAAGGCAGCAAGACAGCGTAGCCCTCTGAGCGGGCTCGTAACACTAATTGCTGCCAGAAATTAATCGGCCAAAGTTTGGTCAGCCAGCTAGCGTTATGCACAAACAGCAGATAGCGCTCAGGCAGGACAAAATCTAATTGTGGCAAAGGGTAATGACTAAAATCGACACCATATCTGGCAGTTGTTTCTGGCAATGAATAATCCAGCGCCTGAGACAAAATTTGCCGCATTCTGTCTACGGCATGTTGCTGGGGATCGACCGCTAACGGATAGTAATAAGCCAAGTGCGCAGGACGTTCACGACAGGATTCCTTGTCCAGTCCGTACACCGGCCCCCGTCGCAATTTACTGACTAATGCGCTTTTCAGATTATTCTGCATATCAACAACAGCATCATAATCATCAAGATTCAGTTCGCGATAAAACTGGCGCAACTCCCCGCCGGTCAACGTTTGCCATGCTGATTTTTTCCAGCGCCGATGCGAAGTAGTAATTACTTTTCGCACACTGGGATGCCACTTTGGCACTTCAGCAAATGCTTCATCAACTACCCAGTCAAACTCAATACCGGGAAACTTGTCTGCAGCATCGCTCAGCGCGGGTAATGCATGCATCAAATCGCCCATTGAGGTCAGCTTGATAATTAAGACTCTCATAAACAATAAAATGCCCGGGCAAACAACATCAAGCCGGTTGCATCATATCGGGTGGCAAAGGGTTGTCGCGATGTTGTTGCAGGATAGTTAGAAAGGCATCGGGGTTTTTAATGTGCGTTATTTCACCTTCGCGGGGGAATAACTGATCTTGCAGCCGCGACAACCAGAAGCGTAACGCCGCGGCACGGCAAACCAGATTCCAGTTACTCTGCTCAGCTTCATTCAATTGACGGTGTTGCAGATACGCCTGCATCAGCCGCTGATAACGCTGCGGATCAATTACCCCCTGCTCATCAACGCACCAGTCATTAACGGTCACCGCCAGATCATAAATCAGGAATTCATCACAAGCGTAGTAAAAATCAATAATGCCTTGCAGTTGATTGTCGATAAATAACGCATTATCACGGAACAGATCTGAATGGGTTACTCCCCACGGCAGCGCCAGTTCACTATAGCTAGCCTGAAAAGCCAGCTCAGCTTGCAGCATTTCTGCCTGCGCTGCGGGCAATTGCGACAGCAATTTTTCAGCAATGGATTCACGCCATTCGGCGCCACGCTGATTTACTCGGCGGTAAGAAAATTGCTGACCAACCAGATGCATTTTTGCCAGCATCTCGCCAATCGCAGCGCACTGCTCCAAGGTCGCTAGCCCATCTACTGTATGACCGGGCAAGCGCATAACTAATGCAGCCGGCCGCTCGCATAGTGTTCTCAGATAATTACCCTGTTTATCCGCCGCCGGGTGGGCAGACGGGATGCCATGCTTGAAAAAGAAAGTCATGACTTCCAGGTAATAATCCAGCTCGGCGAACCCGTGTTGCTCAAACAGGGTTAAAACAAACTCACCTTGATCGGTCGTCACAAAATAATTGGTATTTTCAATTCCGGCAGTAATGCCTTGGTAGTCAATCAAGTCACCAACCGCATATTCGCCGAGGAACGCAATTAATTCATCGCGCCCGACTTCAGTATAAACAGACATGAAAATCTCAGTTAACAGGAGTGCTTGTTACCATTCCAGCAGAATCCAGTTCGGTACTTCCGGATTGGCAAGATTGTGTTTGGTGGTTTCCAGCGAACCATCGCCATCAGTATCCATCAGATAGTAAGCAGGACCAACATCCGGCGTCACTTTTATCATGTATAACTGACCATTCACGCGGTATTCTTCGATAGTGCGATCATCTTGCTGAATAATAGTGATTTCTGGCTCAATACTTTCGCCATCCTGCAACGGTGGTGGAATCACTGGTGGCTCTGAAAGATCCGGGCCAGTCGCCGCTCCAGCCCAAGCACTTCCTGTGACTATCGCACTGATAGCGCATACAATGGCAAACGGTTTCAACATGATTTTGCTCCATGAAATTTCCGATAAAGATAGCATTTCCGCTACGATGATAAAAGCAATCTGTTTGCCACTTACTTCAGGCTCTGTAAATTATGACTCAAACTGCACCACTTGTACTTGTTGATGGATCTTCGTACCTCTATCGCGCCTATCATGCGATGCCGCCGTTGACCAATAGCCAAGGCGAATCGACCGGCACCATTTACGGTGTCATTAATATGCTGCGGAAATTACTGCGCGACTATCAACCGAAACATATGGCCGTGGTGTTTGACGCCAAGGGCAAGACGTTCCGTAACGATCTCTACAGTGACTACAAAGCTACTCGCCCGCCTATGCCCGACGATCTGCGTGAGCAGATTGCTCCTATTCATGACATCGTTAAAGCCATGGGCCTCCCGCTGCTGGTCATTGATAATGTTGAAGCCGATGATGTGATCGGCACACTGGCGAGACAAGCCACAGAATCTGGCATAGAAACCATCATTTCCACCAGCGATAAAGACATGGCGCAGCTGGTTAGTGAACACGTCACTCTGGTCAACACCATGACCAGCACGATTACCGATATAAGCGGCGTACAAGCAAAGTTTGGATTGAAACCCAGTCAAATCATTGATTATCTGGCTTTGATGGGTGACAAGGTCGATAACATTCCCGGGGTTGAAAGTGTCGGTCCCAAAACAGCAACCAAACTGCTGCAGCAATACGGCAGTCTGCAAGGCGTGATGGATCATGCTGATGAGATAAAAGGCAAACTGGGTGAAAAGCTGCGCGCCGCACTGGCAGAGTTACCACTGTCTTATGAACTGGCGACGATCAAGCTTGATGTTGCTCTCGATTGCACACCGGAAACGCTGGACATTCAACCCATCGATCACGATAAGTTGACAGACTTATATCG
>CANRLD010000109.1 GCA_947631375.1 uncultured Methylophaga sp.
TATAAAGGTCGGGTTGGCATTTACCAGGTGATGCCAGTATCTGAAGCGATGGGACGACTGATTATGGAAGGTGGCAACTCAATCCAGTTAGCCGATCAGGCGAAAACGGAAGGCATTGCTGACTTGCGCACTTCAGGACTCAGGAAAGTGATGACCGGCTTAACCAGCCTTGAAGAAATTAACCGCGTGATTAAGGAGTAACCGTGGCCACAGCAAGTAAACGGAAAAAAGCCGAGCTGCCGGTACTGTATTTGTGGCAAGGAACCAATAAAGCCGGTCGGCGCGTCAAAGGTGAGCAAGCAGGTGAGAGTGTTCAAGCCGTACGCGCAGATTTGCGCCGACAAGGTATTCTGCCTGGCAAAGTTCGGCGTAAACCCAAAGATTTATTTGCCCCGCGCAAACCCAAGATAAAACCGTCGCATATTGCTATTTTCAGCCGGATGCTGGCGACGATGATGTCATCAGGGGTGCCGATGATGCAGTCGCTACAAATCATTGGTGAAGGCCATGAAAACGCCAGTATGCAGCAAATGATTCTACTCATTAAGGCCGATGTGGAATCAGGGACAAGTCTGGCGGAATCGCTGGCCAAGTTTCCGCTACATTTTGATGATCTCTATGTCAGTCTGGTTCATGCCGGCGAACAATCCGGCACATTGGAAGCCCTGTTACATGAAATTGCCACCTATCAGGAAAAAACTGAAGCACTGAAATCAAAAATCAAAAAAGCACTGGTTTACCCTACCGCGATTCTAGTGGTTGCTTTTATTGTCACCGCCATTCTGATGATATTCGTCATCCCGCAGTTTCAGGAGTTGTTTACTGGATTTGGAGCTGATTTACCTGGCCTGACCAAGCTGGTTATCAGCATTTCAGAAGTCTTCCAGAATTACTGGTGGTTAATTTTTGGCAGCATTATCGGCGTGGTAACCAGCTTTATGGCGGCGCGAAAACGTTCGCGTAAGGTGCAGCATTTTATGGATCGAATGCTGTTAAAACTGCCAGTCATCGGCGACGTATTAACCAAAGGCGCTATCGCGCGGTTTGCCAGAACCTTTTCAGTGATGTTCAAAGCCGGCGTGCCGATGGTCGAAGCCATGACCTCGGTTGCCGGCGCCACTGGAAATATTGTCTACAATGAAGCCACGTTGGTGATGCGTGATGATGTCGCAACCGGTACCCAGCTTAATCAAGCTATGACCGACACCGAGCTGTTTCCAAATATGGTCATTCAGATGGTTTCTATCGGCGAGGAATCTGGCTCCCTGGACGCCATGCTGGCCAAAGTTGCTGATTTTTTTGAGCGTGAGGTGGATGACGCCGTAGATAATATGACCGCATTGCTGGAGCCTTTTATTATGGCGTTTTTAGGTGTGCTGATCGGTACGCTGGTGATTGCTATGTATCTGCCGATTTTCAAACTCGGCGCGGTTGTCTAGGCCCATGTCACTTATCTATCTGCTAGAGTCATCCAGCATATTGTTTATCAGCAGTGCGTTTATATTAGGCTTGCTGGTCGGCAGTTTTCTTAATGTGGTGATCCATCGACTGCCACTAATAATGCAACGAGAGTGGACGGAGCAATATCATGAGCTGAGTGGCAGTACGGTTCCGCCAACTGAAAAGCTCACGCTAAGTAAACCACGCTCCCGTTGTCCACATTGTGGTCACGCAATAAACTCTCTGGAAAATATTCCGCTTGTCAGCTACCTGTTGTTAAAAGGCCGCTGTCATGGCTGCCAGGCACCGATCTCGAAACGCTACCCGCTGGTTGAACTGCTTACGGCGATTATTTCGGCATTCGTCGCCTGGCACTTTGGCTTTAGTGTTGCTGCCGGGGGAGCACTGCTGTTCAGTTGGGCCTTAATTGCGCTCATCTTTATTGATATTGATCACCAGTTATTACCCGACACCATAACGCTGCCATTATTGTGGCTCGGGCTGCTGTTTAATCTATTTACTGTATTTGCCGACATTCATTCAGCAGTTATTGGTGCTATTGTCGGCTATCTTTCACTTTGGCTGGTTTATCATGGCTTTCGACTGGTAACCGGCAAAGAAGGCATGGGCTACGGAGATTTCAAGTTACTGGCCGCCTTGGGTGCCTGGATGGGCTGGCAAGCCTTGCCAATGATTGTTTTATTGTCGTCACTGGTTGGCGCACTGGTTGGCATTAGCTTGATTTTACTGAAAAAACAGACTCGGGAAAATCCGATACCCTTCGGTCCCTTTCTGACAGCTGCAGGCTGGCTGGCATTAATCTGGGGCGACACGCTTGTCAGTGGATACCTGCGTTGGAGTGGACTGAGCTGATATGGTATTTCGGGTCGGCCTCACCGGAGGCATAGCGTCAGGAAAATCAACCGTATCACAGCTGTTTGCAACACACGGCATTGATATCATCGATGCGGATATTATTTCCCGTGAACTCTGTCAGCCAGGAAAAGTCTCTTATCACGCGATTGTGGAGCAGTTCGGTAAACCGTTTTTGCTGGAGGACGGACAGTTAAACCGGCCAGCATTACGCGAGTTAATTTTTTCTGATCCACAGGCAAGGCAGCGGTTAGAAAACATTCTGCATCCGGCTATCCGCCAGCAAATGTTTCAGCAGTCGGAAACATCCAGCAGTCCATACTGTATTCTGGTCATTCCGCTACTGATTGAAGCGAAGATGCAATCCTCCGTAGATCGTATTCTGGTGGTGAATGTGGATAATCAGAGTCAATTGTCTCGTTTACAAAAGCGGGATAACCTCTCTGCTACACAAGCCATGCAACAAATCGCCGCACAATTAGGGCCCGCACAACGATTGCAATATGCAGACGATATCATTGACAATAGTGCCGGTAATGATTCATTGAAATTTCAGGTTAGCCAGCTACATGCGCTATATTGCCAGTTGGCTGAGACAAAGAAACGGGTATCCGAGTCAGAATGCTGATCTTAATGACAAACAAAGAATTATATGTCTGACGTTATCACATACGAACAACCACTGAACGAACGCATTCGAACCTTCTTACGGCTAGAGTTCCTGCTGGCACGCGTAGATTATGCTTTGCAGCGTGATGATGAAATGAGTCATCGGGAAGCTATTGATGCCATGCTGAGCATATTACTGGTATTTGAACGAGGTGACTTGAAATCAGAGATCAGCAAGGAAGTGGAACGGCTGATTACCAATTTATCTGCTTTGGAAAACTCGCCCGGCGTTGATAAAGTCATGCTCGACAGCCTGCTGGCAGAGCTGGATCAAACGCTTGATGCGTTGCAGATCCGCAAATCAACTATCGGCCAGGTATTAAAAGAAAATGAATTTCTGTATGCCATCCGCCAGCGTTCGAGCATTCCCGGCGGCACTTGCGATTTCGATTTACCAGCTTATCACTACTGGTTACAGCACAGCAGCATAGAGCAGCGCAACCAACAGCTGAGCTACTGGTTAGAGCAATTTGTTGCCGTGCGCCGTGCTATCAATATCAGCTTACAGCTCATCCGTGGCAGTGCAGCGTTCAGCTCTGTTAAAGCCGAAAAAGGCTTTTATCAGCGTGGGCTGGATAGCAGCCTGCCGACACAATTGATTCGAGTGCGTATTGCTACCGACACCCCTCATTACCCGGAAATTAGTGGTGGTAAACACCGCTTCACTGTGCGACTTATGACGTTTGATATCAATCAACGTCCTCAACAAATTAATGAAGATGCAGATTTTCAGCTTAGTTGCTGTGCAATGTAATTATGGTGTTAACAGTTAATTGTCCGCAATGTGGACGTAAAGTGGAATGGACCGATGCACAACAATGGAAACCATTTTGCTGTGAACGATGTAAATTGATCGATCTGGGGGATTGGGCAGCAGGTAATCATCGTATTGCCGGTGAGCCTGTAGCGGATCCTGACGATGATGAATCAACTGCAATTCATTAATGCTGATACAGCCTTTGCAATCGCTCTATAATCTGCAGATTTGCTTGCGGGAAATCCCTATTTTTCAGCTCGGCCACTGCGCACCATTCCAGCAGCTGGCCTTCACGCCCCGTTGCCTCACCATGAAACGCTGTTACCAGCCAGACATCCAGCTCGACCGAGCATTCAGCATAGTCATGCGAGACTTTTATCAGCGGCTCAGCCTGCTCAACGTGTAAACCTACTTCTTCAAGAATTTCCCGTTGCAAAGCCTGCAACGCTGTTTCACCTGCTTCATACTTTCCGCCGGGAAACTCCCAAAGATTACCTTGATGCTGGTGTGCCTGACGCCTTGCAATCAAGACCTGTTCATCGTTATTTACTACTATGGCAACAGCAACTTGCAGACGTTTTTTCATTATTTTTTCAGCACAAACAATGTGCTGCAATAAGGACAGATCACCTCACCATGTGTCGTAATATCCAGATACACTCGGGGATGTGCATTCCATAATGTCATGTCTGGCAATGGACAACTCAACGGCAAATCACTTCTGCTAACGTCAACACGCCGCTGTGTACAGGCTTGCTTGTTCTCAGACATGATTGCAGATCCTTATGTTAAATTGGTAACGCCAACATGCGCTCCAGCGCCAGTTTTGCTTCGCTGGCAGTAGCAGCGTCGACAGATACCTGATTGACCACATGACCTTCCACCAGGTTTTCCAGCACCCACAGCAAATGCTGAGGATCAACGCGAAACATGGTTGAGCACATACAAACGGTTGGCGACATAAAGTGAACCGATTTGCCTTCCGCTGCAAAACGCTCATGCAGGCGGTTGACCAAGTTAAGTTCTGTACCTACCAGCCAGCGCGTATTTGGTTCACTGTTAGCGATGGTGTTAACGATAAATTCAGTAGAGCCAACATAGTCAGATTTTTGACAGACTTCAAAACTGCATTCTGGATGCGAAATAACTTTCGTCTCTGGATATTTTTGCAGAAAATTATCAATTTGCTGAGGCTGAAACATTTGGTGCACCGAACAAAAGCCCTTCCACAAGATCATTTTCGCTTTTTTCAGTGCTTCTGGTGTTAATCCACCAAGCGGCTTATCGAAATCCCAAACAACCATTTCATCAAGTGGGATTCCCATTTTATAGCCGGTGTTGCGACCTAAATGCTGATCAGGAAAGAACAACACTTTTTCACGCTGGGCAAAAGCCCACTCCAGAACATGCGGCGCATTGGTTGAAGTACAGACTATGCCGCCATGCTTACCACAAAATGATTTTAAATCCGCGGCTGAATTGATGTAAGTGATAGGCGTAACCATTTCATCGGGATCGAGCACTTCGCTCATTTCCTGCCAGGCGCGATCCACATTGACCCGGTTTGCCATATCAGCCATCGAGCAACCTGCCGCCATATCCGGCAAGATCGCGATCTGATCAGGTCGCGACAAAATATCCGCCACTTCAGCCATAAAGTGCACGCCACAAAAGACAATATATTTTGCATCCGACTCAGCAGCGTTACGCGATAGCTTTAGTGAATCACCAGAATAATCAGCATGTTTAAATACCTCATTACGCTGATAATGATGGCCTAAAATCACTAGGTCATCGCCAAGCGCCTGTTTAGCTGCAGCAATCCGCTGATCACAAGTTTCATCATCAATGGAAAAGTACTGTTCGAACGGAATTGCCGTTGTAGCTAATTTTGTGGCCATTTCGCCCTCCTTTGTAATTCAGATTTTGTTGCGTTTCTCAGGTATCAACCGAAGGGACTTTTCGTAGTCGGATATTCAACTCTTTTAGCTGTTCATCACTTACCGTGCTTGGCGCATTCGTCAACAAACAAGCTGCTGATTGCGTTTTCGGAAAGGCCATCACATCACGAATAGATGATGCGCCAGTCATCAACATTGCCAATCGATCCAACCCAAAGGCCAAGCCCCCATGTGGCGGGCAGCCATATTTTAATGCTTGTAGTAAAAAGCCAAATTTCTCTTCTGCCTCTTCAGCCTGGATCCCCAGCACTTCAAAAACTTGCTGCTGCAGTTCCGTTTTATGAATACGGATTGAGCCACCGCCCAGCTCAGTGCCATTTAATACCATGTCGTACGCTCGGGACAAACACTTAGCCGGATCGCTGTTCAGCATTTCAATATCCGACTCGCGTGGTGCGGTAAACGGGTGATGCAGCGCATACCAG
>CANRLD010000110.1 GCA_947631375.1 uncultured Methylophaga sp.
TACGGTAATGCGCCTTGAATTGATCGATCGCATTATTGCGCAGTGCGGTAATCATATCCTGCACAAAACGTTCGGAAGACAGATAGATCACTCGCGCCTTGGCGTTGTTCTGGCGGATTTTATTGCCAACCGCCAGCATCAGATGCGTTTTGCCAAGGCCGGTTCCGCCATAGAGGAAGAGCGGATTATAACCGCTGGTACCCGGTGCTTCGGCAACGTGTAATGAGGCGGCGCGAGCAATTTGGTTCGACTTTCCTTCGACATAATTATCAAAGGTAAACAGCGGATTCATCGGACTGCCGATCGCGGGCATTGGCTCTGTTTCGGTGGCTGCCGCGGCCGGTTTTTGGCCGGGTCTGCTGCGTTGCTGGCGGGTTTTTTCGCTGGAGATGGCTTCCTTGGTGCCGACTTCAATTTCAATTTTGCTGATAGTGCCGTTACTCAGGCCTTTGATCAGGGTATTGATCTGCTGTTCCAGTTGTTCGTGCACCCAGGCTTTAACATAGGGATTAGGTGCCAGCAGGCGCAGGGTATCTTCGGTTTCGATTGCCTGCAATGGGCGTAGCCAGGTATTCAGCTGCTGTGCCGAAAGATCACCTTCGAGATGGGACAGGCATTTTTCCCAAAGGGTTGAGGACACAGCAACTCCTTGAATAGTATAGGGTTTACAGAGACGTTGTTTGAAGGCGATGCGCATTCAGCAGTCTAGTATAGCGCGACAAGCAACACATCTAAAGCTATCTGCCGCGTTGCTTTTCTGGTAGTGAATGCGGTTTGACTTGTGGGTGTTGCAAACTCTATAATCCCATGTCTTTTGCCCCGGCTGTTTCCATTTCGAGAGGCGCTTAGCGGCTGCAAAATCATTGTTATTCCTGGAGTTGGTGAAATGAAAAGAACTTTTCAGCCTAGTAATCTGAAGCGCAAACGTAACCACGGTTTCCGCGCACGCATGAAAACTGTCGGTGGCCGTCGCATTATTAATGCTCGTAGAGCTAAGGGTCGCGCAAGACTGTCTGCTTAATTCTCTCTGCCTGCAGGGGGAACATGACTTGGCCACGTTCAGCCGAGCCATGAAAATGAGTAGCCCGGGAGAGTTTGCCCGGGTTTTTCGTCAGGGTAAGCGCACCGGGGGGGGCGGCCTGACTATCCTGAGCGTTGAAAATTCCGTCGGACATCCCCGACTTGGGCTGGCAATCGCGAAGAAACATCTTAAGCTGGCCACTCAACGTAACCGGGTAAAGCGGATCATCCGGGAATCTTTCCGGCAACATCAATCTGCTTTAGCCAACATAGATATTGTGGTGCTTTCGCGACCAGACATCAGTCAACGAGATTCGTCGCAATTATGGGCAGCATTGGAACGACATTGGTTAACTGTGGTGGCGCAATGGCAAACATCCTGATCGCTTTTGTTCGTGCATATCGCTTTTTGTTAAGCCCGTTTATGGGCGTGCATTGTCGTTTTCAGCCTACCTGTTCTCAATATATGATTGAGGCCATTCAACAACATGGCTCACTTCGTGGCATGTGGTTCGGTTTCCGCCGACTGTCACGTTGCCATCCTTGGCACGCCGGTGGCGTGGATCCCGTTCCCGAATTAAAGACAAAAAAACACAATGGATAATCTCAGAACCCTGTTTATTTTTGGCCTGTTAATCGTTTCTCTGCTGTTATGGGAGGCTTGGCAAAATGATTACGTGCGTCCTCAGCAGGTCGCCACACAATCAAACACTGCCAATAATGAAACACCTGTTTCACCAGCACAGACACAAGGTGATTTACCTGAGTTGCCTGTTGCCATTTCAGCAAATGGTTTGCCAGAACTACCGGATAGCGGGCAGGTTACCGGGGCATCAACCAACCAGATCCGCGTTAAGACAGATGTTATCGATGCGATGATCGATTTGCGCGGTGCGGATATTCGTAAGCTGGCCTTACTGAAATATCCGGTCGATGTCGATCATCCTGATCAGCCAGTGCAATTTTTGAACGATGCACGCGAACATTTTTTTGTTACCCAGTCTGGCTTGCGTGCGGAAGGCTCTGCGCCAACGCATTATGAAACCTATACCGCCGAGCAGACAGAATATGTGCTGGGCGAAGGGGCGGACAGTCTGAGCATACCGCTGCGCTGGCAATCGGATGACGGGGTGACGGTGATTAAAACCTACACCTTCAGCCGTGACAGCTACCTGATTAATGTGAACTATCAGATTGAAAACCAGTCTGGAGAACGGTTTGCAGCGTATCCTTACGCGCAGTTCAATCGTAATGAGTGGGAAGACAGCAGTTTTCTGATTTATACCTACAGCGGTGCGGTGTTTTCCAGCCCGGGTAATGACTATGAAAAAGTCGACTTCGATGATCTGAAAAAGACTGATTTCCGCCGTGACGTAAATAGCGGCTGGGCAGCGATGATCCAGCATTATTTTGTCGCGGCATTTATTCCGGACAGCGAGCAGCTGGATATCAGTTTGTATGGTAAATCCATCAACGATACCAATTACACTGCCGGGGTACGTCTTCCTGTGGTCACTGCCAATGCCGGTGAACAGGCGCAAACGTCTTATAACATTTACCTTGGCCCCAAAGAGCACAAGCGTCTGGAGCAGGTGGCCGATAAGCTCGATTTGACCGTTGATTACGGTATCTTGACCATTATTTCCAAGCCGTTATTTATCGTGCTGGAATGGCTGCATAAACTGACCGGAAACTGGGGTTGGGCAATCGTTTTACTGACGATTCTGATTAAACTGGCGTTTTATAAACTGTCGGCGGCAAGTTACCGGTCGATGGCGTCAATGCGTAAATTAACGCCTAAACTGGCCAGTCTTAAAGAACGCTATGGCGATGATAAACAGAAATTCAATCAGGCAATGATGGATCTGTATCGCACTGAAAAAATTAATCCGTTAGGCGGTTGTTTGCCGATCCTTGTGCAAATGCCGGTCTTTCTGGCGTTCTATTGGGTATTGGTGGAGAGCATTGAACTGCGACAGGCAGACTTTATTTTCTGGCTGAACGACTTGACGGCGATTGATCCGTACTTTGTGTTGCCAGTGTTATTTGGTCTGACCATGTGGTTCCAGCAAAAACTGAATCCGATGCCGCAGGATCCGGCACAGGCAATGATGATGAAGGTATTCCCCATCGTCTTTACCGTATTTTTTGCCTTTTTCCCTTCGGGGCTGGTGTTGTACTGGCTGGTCAATAACATCCTGTCAATCAGCCAGCAGTGGTATATCACCCGCAAAATGGATGCCCTGTAACAGCCTAGGCATGACAACTGTTGAGCAGCAAGGCGATAAGTCTTGCTGCTTACTTGATTAAAGCCAGTCTCCATGATTGAAATGCACACCGATACTATCGTCGCCATCGCTACTGCCCCCGGGCGTGGTGGCGTCGGGGTGGTGCGTTTATCTGGATCGGACAGCGCTGCAATTGCCCGACAGATTTGTGGTCGGTTCGGCAAGCCTCGCGAAGCGATATTCACCCATTTTTACAGCGCAGATAAACAGATTATTGATAGCGGAGTGGTGCTGTATTTTGCTGCACCAGCATCGTTTACCGGCGAAGACATTGTTGAACTGCAAGGGCACGGCAGCCCGCTGGTGATGGATGCGCTGTGTCAACGTGCGATTCAATTGGGCGCACGGATGGCACGTCCCGGTGAATTTTCTGAGCGAGCCTTTCTCAATGGCAAGATGGATCTGGCGCAAGCTGAGGCAATTGCTGATCTGATTGAAAGTTCGACCGAGCAGGCGGCCCGCAGTGCAATGCGCTCGTTGCAAGGTGAGTTTTCCAGGAAGATAAACGATTTTTTGCAAGAGCTGACGCATTTACGGATGTTTGTCGAAGCGTCGATTGATTTTGCTGATGAAGAAATCGATTTCCTCGGTGAAGCGCAAGTTGATAAACAACTGCAGCAATTACTGACAACGCTGGCCGCTATTCAAAACAGTGCGCGGCAAGGTCGATTATTACGTGAAGGCATCAGCGTGGTACTGGCCGGCCAGCCGAATGCGGGTAAATCCAGCCTGCACAATCGTCTGGCAGGACATGATGCAGCGATTGTGACAGAAGTTGCCGGAACCACCCGTGATGTGCTGAGAGAACAAATTCATCTCGGCGGCTTGCCATTGCGTATTTCTGACACGGCCGGTCTGCACGATGCGACCGATGACATCGTTGAACTGGAAGGCATTCGTCGCACCCAGCACGAACTGGCGCAAGCCGACCATATCTTGCTGTTGATTGATGATCAGCTGGGCATGACAGAGCAGGATGAAAAAATACTTGCCGATCTGCCAGCGGAAATAACGCGGACGGTGATTCGCAATAAAATCGATCGTAGTGGTCATCCGTCGGCCAAAACCATCGAGAATCAGCTGCCGGTCATTTATCTCTCTGCCAAAAGTGGCGACGGCATGGAACTGTTGACACAGCATCTATGTGAAGTTGTAGGCTTTCACCCCGAAGAAGAAGGCGTATTTATGGCGCGCAGACGCCACCTAGATGCCCTGCAACGCGCCCAGCAGGCAATCGAATCGGGATACCACTGCTTGGCAGGTATGGGCGCAGGAGAACTATTGGCCGAAGAATTACGCCAGGCCCAACATGCACTGGGTGAAATTACCGGCACTTTTACTACCGAAGATTTACTTGACCAAATTTTTTCCAGTTTTTGTATTGGAAAATAACCAAACATTTCATTGGTTAATAACTAACGCGCTACTTTGTTCGTCTTGCTTATTGCTCTGCTAAAACTATTGTTCGCAGTTCGAACACGATGAAAAGCTCAAGCAAATATACCGATATGAGATACAGAAACTGACATCATCGGCTTGTATCTTTGACAAAGCCCGATGTCGCTTTTATCGATTGTTAATTACGTACGGTTTACAAAAACGCTTGGTTAGTGGTGATGCGCGGCAGGCGTTATTACAGGATCGTCCAGTCATTGCGTTACAATATTTGTGACAACTATATTCTGGCAAACGTCATTCAACTAGGAGCCCGGCATGTTACGCCTTTATAAAATTGCTAATGGCTTAATCAAGGAAATAAAAGTAGAAGGTCCAATGTTGGCTGCTCATTTACATGAAGCTGACTGGATTGATGCGCTGGAGCCTGATGATGATGAGCGCGCTTTACTGGCTACGTTGTTCAGTGATGAAGTACCGGATGTTGACGATGTCGAGGAAATTGAAGCGTCGGCGCGTTGTTTTACCGATCAGGATGGCTTGCATGTGCATTCATTGTTTCTGGGATATTCCGAAGGCCGGCATCATACCGTTTCGGTTGCGTTTATTTTGCAGCCACAGCGTTTGATTGCGATTCGTGATGGTGAATTAAGTGACTTTCGCTTGCTTAGAATGCGGGCGCGCCGTGGTCAGGTCAGTTGTGAAACGCCGACAGATCTGCTGGTGACCTCATTGGAACAGAAAGTTGAAAACCACGCGGATAATCTTGAAGATATTCACCGCCAGCTGGAGCGTGTCAGTCATCTGGTGCTGGAAGAAGAGGGCGCAGATCTGGAAGATGGCATCAGTCAGCTGGCCAGACTGGAAGACAGCAACGGAAAAATTCGCTTATGTCTGATGGATACGCAGCGCAACATTTCATTTCTGTTGCGGCATTTGCGTGAGCCGGCGCAGTCACGCGAAACCTTATATGAAATTGTGCGCGACCTGGATACATTGATGTCGCATACCACTTTCTTATTCGACAAAATCAACTTCTTGATGGACTCGACGCAAGGGTTTATCAATATTCAGCAAGCACAAATAATCAAGATTTTCTCGATTGCAGCGGTGGTTTTCCTGCCGCCAACGCTGATTGCCAGTATTTACGGGATGAACTTTCATTATATGCCCGAGCTTGACTGGCATTATGGCTACCCAATGGCAATTGGCTTGATGGTGGCAGCGGGTATGGCGCCCTATCTGTACTTTAAACGTAAGGGCTGGCTATAGCAGGTTTGTGATGATGACCGCCGGGCTCGATTTCTATTAGCAGAAGCCTGTTGTGGTCAATCAGTTTTCTGCGGATCAGTGACCTCACCATTGTCATCCAGCATGTCATCATGTTGCTGCATTTTCCATGGCA
>CANRLD010000111.1 GCA_947631375.1 uncultured Methylophaga sp.
TACCATTAACCGAACGCAAGTAGATCCAGGACAAGCTGACATTATGTTCATCAAGCAGCTGGCGGATTTGTTGTTGCTGCTCAGCCGACAGCAGTTGTCCACCATCAGAAATCAACAAGGCTATCCGGGCACCACGGTAAATTTCACCTTCAAACATGGCTGCGGCTTTACTTAAGGCCGCCGCAATATTCGTTTTCGTCAGGCCGCGCCCCAATCCACCTGCTTCGATAGCTGCCAAAGTAGTTTCCTTACTGTAAGTCAGCGGCAAGACGCCCGTGGCCTGCTCACTGAAAAAAACATAGGCAAAACGATCATCGGGCCGCTGACTGACAAACTCTGTCAAGTAATAGCGGGCAACAGAGCGTTTACTCTGTTTAAAGCTCAGCCTCTCCCCCGGCAACCGATAACTATAACGAAGGGAAAAAGGTTGATCCATACTGCGGCTGCGATCCAGCAAAATAACAACTTCTGCTCCCTGTCCGCTGCGTTCCACAAGATGTTCCGGAATATGCGGATTGGCCACCGCCATGATTAAAGCAGCAATACACAGCGATGCAGACAAACGCAACAACCAGCTGATTGCGATCGACACTGCATCATCAGGTAATAGCGCTTGCCAGACGATTTTTTTTTCAGTATTTCGGCTCAGCCAAGGAAACAATGCCAATGGCAAGAGATAAAGCAGATACGGCTGGGACCAACTCATACTTCGCTCCTGACAGCATAAGGTCAGTGAAATGTTCTGGCATGAGTATCCGCTTTATCGACTGCGTTTTGTGGCAGTCAGCCCTTATTCTGCTTGTCTGCGAAACAGGCTGTATGGCAGAAACACTAAAATCAGCAGAATTAAGGCAGTTGATGCCAACCAGACAAATAAATCGTACTTCACTGATTGCTGACGATTTTCAGATATTTTCCGCATTTCTTTCATTAGCGCCTGCGGTGATCGAGGTGACGAGACAAACTCAAAACCAATACGCTTTGATACCGTTTCCAGATGAGATTTCTTTTGTGAAGACAGATGTTCAGTGCGTGGACGGTTTTCATTTAATTCTGCAGCATCTCCCCGGCTTGAGGCATACACATCACGATGCATAACCTCATTTATCGCCCAGGTTCCTTCAATTTCACCTGCTTCATTGGTTTTGGGGATCGGTAACAAATCACTGCCACCAATGCCTACTATCACACCCGCCACTTCTCCAGGAGTGCCGGTAAACTTGGGAAAAAGCGTTTCATGTACTGGCGGCGCTTCATGGCCATCGGTCAAAAAAACAACCGTCGGCTGCGGTGTTATTTCTTTTGCCTGACGAATGGCCGTGTAAAGCGCTTTGGAAACTTCACTCGATCTGACCCATGCCATGGATGGATGAAATTGTGACAACATCTGCATCAGATCATGATAATTGGAACATACCTCCACCGGGGTCATTAATATCAAGCTCCGGGCTTCACTGAAAATCCCCAGCCCAACCCGCGAGCCACAAGGCATAGCGAGAATGGCTTGGCGAGTAAACTCCTTGGCCCAATCAAGACGGTTAACTTTGCTGTTGCCAATACGTGCATCTTCAACGTTCATACTGTCGGTAATATCAATGACAAACAGGCTGTCCATCACTTCGATGTCATGGTCAATTGGTGGCAACCACAGCGCAGCCACCACCAGCAGCAAGCCTATCAGCATAACCAGCGCGGTTAAAAAGATACGCCGGGGATAACTCAAAGTCATGGCAAATCAACCTTGAAGGCTTTGGTCTCAATACTACGTTCGCTATAAATTTCCTGCTTCTGGAATTCATTATCGACGCTCGGATCTTCTGGCACCAGCCGCAGAGCCACTTCCAGATTAAACCGCGCATCCCAGAATTGCGGTTCATGCTGTAACGCACTGCGGTAATCCTGTTTAGCCAACTCAACCAACGGAATCATTCGCGGATCGCTGTACTGCATGGTCATCGCTTCACGTAAGTTAATATTGCCGCGATTGAAGTAAGCGGCTGGCAACCATTGTGCCTGCTGACTGGCCAGGACCAGTGTGTATTGTTCCAGCGCCGCATCAGTTTCCTCCTGACTCACTAGATAAAGTCCTTGCGCAAAATGAGCGCGTGGATGATCCGGTATCGTTTGATATGTTTCAGGCGCGGCAACGAATTCTTCCAGTCGTGTCTGCTGCCAGAGCTGCCAGGCGGAAAACAGCAGCAACAGAGTACTGATTACTAATGTGGCCAATAACAACCATCGCAATAATTTCAGTGTGTTACCCATGCGCTTTTCTGACTCCCCAGTAACTGTACAGATGTGAGCTGGCTAACGGCAGCATCGCAATTAACGCCAGCCATAAAAACCAGTCGGCTCTTGGTTGATGTGGTACCAGTTCTTCTACAATCAGTGTCTGATATTGCTGCTCATCAATTTCGTCCATTGCCTCTGCAAATTCTTCCAGTGACCCCGCTTCAAAGGCTCGATACGGTATACCAAGCCCCTTGAAGAATTCATGCACTTTCCGCTCCGGCAAATCACTATACAAAATGCTGTCATTTTCGGTCCGTTCCAGCGTCATGTCTTGCTTGGATTTCAGGTAAATCCAGTAAATGCTCAGATTCATTTCATTATAGCGAGTCGCGATCTGCTGCATCTCTTCTTCCGTCATCAGCTGCCCGCCATCCGACACCAGCAGAATAATGCGTGAGCCGCGATACGCCTGATTTTCAAACATCAGTGCCGAATTCAGTAGCGCATCTGCCAGATTAGTGTTAGACAACCCTCTGCCCAAAGAATTGGCTTCGATCGTCGCCAGGATAGCGTCCTTGCTATAGGTCAATGGCAACAGATTGATGGAGTTGGTACTGAAAAACACAAAGCCAAACCGATCATCCGGGCGTTTTTTCACAAATTCCGTGAGATAAGTGCGTGCCACACGACGTTTGGAGTTATCACCACCCACCGAATAGGTTGCTGCCTGTGGTCCAACGGCAAACGCATCATCCATACTGCGACTGCGATCCAGTAACAACACAATCTCGGCACCTTCACCGTAACCCTCAACAATACGTTCTGGCACTGCCGGACTGGCGATTGCAAACAGCAGTGCAGCAATCACCACTGACGATAATATCTTTAGTGCAAGGCTGATGGTTTTTGATAGCGGATCATGTGGAACCAAGGCTGTCCAGGCAACTGTCTTATCCAGATTGTTGTTAAACCACGGCAGTAATGCCAGCGGTAATAACAGCAGGACTAACGGAAAAGCCCACTCCAGCCCGAACAGTATCATGCCATTTTCTCCCTCGCGCGGCAGGCTCGCGACAGGCCTAATAAACTGTCAAATGTCATGTTCTGCTGAGCATGCTGGCTAAAATAATGCGATGCTGATTGTTGATAAAAAGCGGTGATTTCAGGCTTCAAATCGACCAGCCAGGGACAGGCATCCCACAGTTGAGACAGCTGACTGTGCGTAATCACCGTTGCAGCAGATTCATTAAAAGCACGATGCATTATCCGCGTCGCGGTATCGATATCCTTATGACCAAACCAGCGTAGTTTGTTGATTGAAAATACCGCTCTGGCAAATGGCAGACGCTTGCCCGGCCGCAGACCGATATGCCAGACAAACCAGATCAAGCCACTGAATAATGCAACTGCGCCGGCACAAAGCAATTGTTTTTGTAAGCGACTGAAATCAGCAGCAGCCAGCTGATGATCCCCTCGCAATGCACGCTCTGTCGGATCACTCTCGGTTTTTTCCAGAAACGAGCCGGCCGAAAAACGAGCAGCAGGGACCGTCAACAATTCTCCAGAAAGCGTTCTCAACGTATAGGTCGGCGTATCAAGTTCACGGGTTTCAGCCGGAACATTAATCAGTTGATAATGCAATTCGAGCTGTTGACCGGTCGATGTCATCTGCTGTAACTGCAACCACGGCCCGTAACGCTTATCAAGCTGCGGCAGACTGTCTTCATCAATATCGCTGACGTTCACCGGCAACACAACATGCGCCACAATATCGTCACCAATCAATAATCCCCAACTGCGATCCAGGCTAATGGTCACGTCTTCAGCCATAAGTGAACTACTGAACATAAAACTGATAAGGAGGATAAAACAACGCATTTTGTGCATTCCTATGACTTTTTCATTGCGGAGAAATACTGCGTCAGCTGTTGTGGCGTGACCTCTCCAGACACAAATAGCGGCTGGACACGATAGCGCATGAAACAGGCGGTTAATTTCTCAAAATGTTCATCAAGCTGCTGTTGCCAACGCTTTTTGATACCGGGACGGATCCAGATACTATGGCGTTGCCCTGTTTCTGAATCTCGGGTTTCGGTCCAGCCGGCATGAGAAGGCAAATGATCAACTTCATCATGCTGCCAGACGATGGGAACCACTGTGTAATGTGCCAGTTTGCGTAATGTACGCTCCACCAGATCAATATCGCAGCAAAAATCCGATGCCAGAAACACCATTGCTCTGGCACTGGTGATTAACTCTGCAGCGGCAACCAGTCCTTCTGCCCCTGGAGCTGATGGCAGCGCCGCCGCCATAATTTTTTCAGCCGCAACGTCTGGCATGCTACGTTGCTGGGTGGGCATTATCGAGACATCTTTTCGCCAGCTGGCATCAAAGCCGGCCATGGCAAAACGATCTCCCAGTCCAATCGCACTATAGGCAATCATATGCGCCAATCTGGCGACACGCTCATTGCTGATACTGGACACCGTCATAGAACGGCTTAAATCGGCAAGCAACCACAAGGTAATAGAAGAACGCTGCTGATAACGGCGTACCAGCCAACGTTCCTGCTGACTTAAGGCCAAATCGGCGATGTTATTTCGCAAGCTGGCGCGAACGTCCAGACGACGCGGGTCCGGATAATCAAACAAATCGGCAAAACCGGCAAAACGATCGCCGCTGCCCAAGGCTGTTCCGTTATGCGATCCAGGCACATGACCAAACACCTTGTCCGGAAAGCGGTAGCTAAATTCCTGGGGCTGTATAGGTTTCATCATGCCAGCCGTCTACGGTGTCGCTATATGATCGCGTAACGCCTGAATAAATTGCGGCATCAACTGTTCACGGCGACCATCATAAACCGGTGACAAAAATACGCGATGGGTCAGTGAAGGCAGCAAAACGAAGTGAACATCATCCGGTAATACGTGATCACGCCCTTCCAGCCAGGCACAGACTTTTGCCGCTCGCACCATGGCAGACATACCACGTACACTGGCGCCTGCAACGACCAGATCTTCGACATAGACATCAGGCAAGGTGATACCCAACTTGTCCGGCTGCCAACTGGCATCCCACAGACGAACAACATAGTTTTCAATTTCCGCTGACACATAAACCGTATTCTGGATCGTCCGATCCAGATCATTGAGATCACGGTAGTTTAATAGTGGCGCCCCTATCGAATCGAGCAACGCATCCACATCATGAAACAGCGGATCAAAAATTAATCGGCGCCGTGATTCATCTTCCAGTGGACGGCTGATATTAATTTCAAATAAAAAGCGATCGCGGGCAGCCGCGCTGAGTTCAAAGGTTTCTTCTTTTTCAACGGCATTACGATCGGCAAACACAATCATATGAGGGAAACGATACTCTTTGCCAAAGGCTTCAGCACTGCGTTCAGCCATAGCCCTTAACAACAGCGATTGGACTTGTGGACGGGCACGGTTGATTTCGTTGAAAAAAAACACGGCGGTTTCTTCGCCTTTGGCGATCAGTGGTCCTGGCTCGATCACCGGTTTGCCCTCTGCATTCACCCAGGCGCTGTACAGCAAGTCATTAGGCATTAAATCGACACTACCCTCAATACGGCCAAACGCACCACCCAGCGCTTTGGAAAAGGCACGCAACAATGTCGTCTTGCCGACTCCAACACCGCCTTCCAGCAAAACATGGCCGCGAGCATGCAGGGCAATTAAAATCAAACGAATGGCCTGTTGTTGACCTACCACTACGTCATTAACGACTTTTTCCAGCGCCAGCGCATTTTCACGAGCAAGCGACAATTGTTGCGTTTCCGTCATGTAAAACTCCTCTCTCTCAACCCGGTCTAGAACACGATTGGCCAGGCA
>CANRLD010000112.1 GCA_947631375.1 uncultured Methylophaga sp.
TAGTTATCAAGAATGACTAATCAGGCTATTATCAACCTCTTTTTTTTGACCTTAGATTGACGGACTATGACGATAAAATCAGATAAATGGATCCGCCGTATGGCTGAGCAGCACGGCATGATTTCACCCTTTGAACCGGGACAGGTGCGCGAGCATAACAATCAGCGCATTATTTCCTATGGTACGTCCAGTTATGGCTATGATGTGCGTTGCTCGACGGAGTTCAAGATTTTTACCAACATCAACTCTGCGGTCGTTGATCCGAAAAACTTCGATGCCAACAGCTTTGTTGATATCAATTCCGATGTGTGCATTATTCCACCGAACTCCTTTGCCTTGGCGCGAACTATCGAAACGTTCCGGATTCCACGAAATGTTCTGACAGTTTGTCTGGGCAAGTCCACTTATGCCAGATGCGGCATTATTGTTAATGTCACGCCGCTGGAACCAGAATGGGAAGGTCAGGTCACATTGGAGTTTTCCAACACCACACCGCTGCCGGCCAAAATTTACGCTAATGAAGGTGTTGCCCAGATGTTGTTTTTTGAGTCAGACGAAGTCTGTGATGTTTCCTATGCCGATCGGGCGGGTAAATATCAGGGACAGCAGGGTGTGACCCTACCAAAATCCTGAGCGGTCTACCGGCGGGTACTGTTGACCAGGCTTTTGTGTAATTAAGTGATGAGACAATCTGCCAAGGGAGTTCGTGATCATGTACAAGCTGGTTTTTTTTGTTCCGGAAACACATAAAGAGTTGGTAAAAAAAGCCGTATTCAATGCGGGTGCCGGCAAATTTGAAGGCTATGATTGTTGTAGCTGGGAGACGCGAGGCCATGGTCAGTTTCGGCCGTTAACCGGCAGCCAGCCTTTTATTGGTGCAGTCGATACGCTTGAGCAGGTGTCTGAATACCGGGTTGAGACGGTTTGCCTGCACAGTGATCTTAAAAAAGTTATCTCAGCTTTGAAACTGGCCCATCCATACGAAGAGCCCGCCTATCAATACTGGGCTGTTAATCAAGAGGATTTCTAAGGTAATGAACGCGCCTGCATCCCCCCAAGCAGTTCGTTTAGCGGATTACACCGTACCGGCTTATTTTATTGACAGTGTTGCGCTTACTTTCGAGCTGGATGCGGCAACAACCCGTGTCAGCAGTCGTTTGCAGTTGCGTCGTAATCCGCAAAGTACCGAGACGGACTGCGTATTGCATGGCGAGCAGTTGAGTTTAATCAGTATACAGCGTGATAGTCAGCCGCTGTCTGCTGCTGACTATCAACGCTCACCGACACACTTGATCGTCACTAATGCGCCGGAAAGCTTTGTGCTGGAAATAGTGACGGAGATTCACCCTGAACAAAACACGGCGCTGGAAGGGCTTTATCATTCCGGAAGTTTGCTGTGCACCCAGTGTGAAGCGGAAGGTTTTCGGCGTATTACCTATTACCCGGATCGCCCGGATGTGATGTCCGTCTTTACGGTAACTATTATTGCCGATAAACAGCAGTGGCCGATATTGCTCAGCAATGGTAATTTGCAGGAACAAGGTGAGCTGGAAGGTGGCCGTCATTGGGTGCGCTGGTACGATCCTCATCCCAAGCCCAGCTATCTGTTTGCCCTGGTTGCCGGTGATTTGTATATGCAGCAGGATCAGTTCACCACACGATCAGGCCGGGAAGTCACTCTGCAAATCTATGTTGACGCTGAAAATCACGACAAATGTGATCATGCCTTGTTGTCTCTGAAACAGTCGATGCGCTGGGATGAGGAAGTCTATGGTCGTGAATATGATCTGGATGTGTTCATGATCGTCGCGGTAAATGATTTCAATATGGGCGCTATGGAAAACAAGGGGCTGAATGTCTTTAACGCGGCTTGTGTGCTGGCCAGCCCGCAAACCGCCACCGATAATGATTTTTATACTATTCAAAGTATTGTTGCCCATGAATATTTTCATAACTGGTCAGGCAACCGGGTCACCTGCCGCGATTGGTTTCAGTTAAGCCTCAAGGAAGGCTTTACCGTGATGCGGGATCAGTCGTTCAGTGCTGATCTCAACTCAGCCGCAGTGCAGCGTATCGATGATGTTGATCGGTTGCGGAGTCTGCAATTTGCTGAAGACGCCGGGCCGATGGCGCATCCGGTTCGTCCTGATAGTTATATTGAAATCAGTAATTTTTATACCGTTACCATTTATGAAAAAGGTGCGGAAGTCGTGCGGATGATCCAGACACTGGTTGGTGAAACGGGTTTTCGTAAAGGAACGGATTTGTATTTTGAACGGCATGATGGACAGGCAGTTACCACTGATGATTTTGTCAAAGCCATTGAAGACGCCAATCAGATTGATTTAACCCAGTTTAAACGCTGGTACAGTCAGGCGGGCACGCCTGAAATTACGATTGTCGAAGAGTATTCCGCTGATCAACAGACCTATAGCCTGACATTACGTCAATCATGTCCTGCCACGCCAGGGCAGCCGGAAAAGCAGCCATTTCTGATTCCGCTGGCAATGGGCTTGCTGGATGCTGATGGCAATAGTCTGCCGTTACAGCTCAGCGACGAAACTACCCCTTACGACGGCGATACCCGGGTACTGGTGTTGCGGGAAGAAGAACAGCGTTTCCAGTTTGTCGGCATTAAGCAAAAACCTGTTCTGTCACTGTTACGCGGCTTTTCTGCTCCGGTGAAATTACTGCTGCAACGTGATAGCGCGACATTGGCATTTTTAATGGTGCACGATAAAGACAGCTTTAATCGCTGGGATGCCGGCCAAAGTCTGTTTATCCAGAGCATGCTGGCTCTGGTTGTCGATTATCAGCAAAACAAACCATTACAGCTGCCGGAAATTCTGCTGACACAATGTGCAGCGTTGCTCGATGATGCTGCCACTGAGCCGGCATTGCTGGCGCGGATGTTGACCTTGCCCTCGGAAAACTATCTGGCAGCGCAGATGCCTGTGGCGGATGTCGATGCCGTTCACCAGGTGCATGAGTTTGTGAAAAATACGCTGGCAACACGCCTCAAGGCCCGCTTTGAATCGCTGTACCAAAAGCATCACCAGCCAAAAACGGCTTATCAGTTTACTTCGCAGGAAATGGGGCGACGCAGTCTGAAAAATATCTGCCTTGGCTATTTGCTGGCAACTGGCGATCCGCTGCAGGTGCAACGTTGTCTGATGCAAATGAAGCAGGCAGATAATATGACGGATATCCTCGCCGGATTACGCTTGATGGCGGATCAGGCGGGAGTAGAGCGGGAGCATGCGCTGCGCGCCTTCTATGAACAATGGCAGCATGATCGTCAGGTGGTGGATAAATGGCTGACGGTGCAGGCATTATCCAGTCAGCCGGATACCTTGATCCGTATCAAAGGCTTGATGAAGCATCCAGCATTCAGCCTGAAAAACCCCAATAATGTCCGCGCCGTCATTGGTCAGTTCTGCCGTAACAACCCGGCGGCATTCCATGCGATTGATGGCAGTGGTTACCAGTTTTTAGTCGAGCAGATTTTGTTGCTGGATAAGCTGAATCCACAAGTGGCTTCCCGACAGCTCGGTGCCTTTAATTCCTGGCGGCGTTATGACGCAAAGCGCCAACAATTGATGCACGATGCCTTGCAAGCTATCGCCACGCAACCATCCTTGTCAGCGGATGTCTATGAGGTTGTGACTAAATATCTGGCTGACGAATGATTTTTAAACTGGACCCTCAACTTGCGGCAGACACCTTTTTAGTGGGTGATTTGCCGTTGTGTCAAATGTTGCTGATGAATGATGCCCGCTATCCATGGGTAATACTGGTGCCGCGGCGGGCAGATATTACCGAGGTATATCAGCTGCCAATGCAAGAGCAGCAATTACTGTGGCAGGAATCAGCGCTGGTTGCCGAAAAACTGATGATATTAACGCAGGCCGATAAAATGAATCTGGCAGCACTGGGAAACGTGGTGTCGCAGTTACATTTGCATCATGTGGCCCGTTTTAAAACAGATTTCGCCTGGCCAAAACCGGTTTGGGGACAAGGTAATACTGAACCTTATACGGCGCTGGAAAAGCAGCAGGTTATAGATAGTTTACGTGAATTGTTTAGAGGTTTTTTCGTTAGTGAGCAAAGCCTTAACCTTTAAACTTAATGTCAATAGAGAAGAGGCGATGCGCTATTACCGAGGTGAAGCTTCGACAGTAATAGTGCGGACAGATGACGGAAAAGCGTTGCAGTTTCCAGCTTCACATGTACGGCGTTTCATTACTCAACATGGCATTCATGGCCATTTTCGTATTGTTTTTGACCAGAATAACAAATTGTTAAGCCTGACACGGAACGGCGATGCTTAGCTGGTAGTGTGGTTTCATCTCGGCTCTTTTTGTTTGGGTTGATGGATGAGATAGCTGCC
This sequence comes from uncultured Methylophaga sp., assembly GCA_947631375.1. GTDB lineage: Bacteria > Pseudomonadota > Gammaproteobacteria > Nitrosococcales > Methylophagaceae > Methylophaga. The sequence continues at coordinate 4,391 of CANRLD010000112.1, forward strand.
GGACGCAATGTCATGCCAGCTGAGTTTGTCAGGGCTTATCCACAACCACCAGTAGCCCAGCCCCAGTGGCAACCATGAAAAAATGCTGACCATAAAACGCAGGAATGCCTGCTGCCAGCTGATGCCGGTGTCGTTGTTGCTGATCAGATAAATCTGCCAGGCACGCATGCCCAGGGTTTGCCCGCCATGCGTCCAGAACCAGCCAAAAAAAAGTAAGGCAACGCCAAGCAGATAGAGAAAAAAGAACGGATTATTTGCGCCGATTGCCTGACCACCATTGAAAGCAACGGCGATTGCGGTGGCGACTAACAGTGCGGAGGCAAGTAGCAGGCTGTCATAAAAGATCACCGCCAGTAATCTGAAAGGGCCGGGTTTCTGAGTTGGGGCTGTTTTCTCGGTCATGCTAATTACTCGATTTTATTGGGCGAACGCGGGCGTATAAAGTATCATGATCGCTTTAATTTTCTGTAGATTGGGATTGAAATGCTGCAATTGATTGGCCGTCCGGCTTTCTCTGCTTTCCGAATTGAAAAACTGCTGCGCGAGATCCGTGCTGAGGTCAGCGCCGCAAGCGCATTGCGCAGTGATTACCGTTATTTTGCTGAGCTGGATGGTGATCGTCAACTGACAGCAACACAACTGGTCACCCTGAGTGAATTGCTTGAAGCCAAACCGGGCAGCAGCAAGGTTGGCCAGCAGGAAACACTGTTTCTGGTGACTCCGCGACCCGGTACGATTTCACCTTGGTCAAGCAAAGCGACGGATATTGTGCATAACAGTGGGCTGGCTGATGTGGTGCGTGTCGAGCGCGGCATTGCCTTTTATGTCGAGTGTGCTGTGGCCTTAAGCAGTGAACAGCGCCAGCGTATTGCGGCAAAACTGCATGATCGGATGATTGAAGCTGTTTTTGACAACGATGACGATGCTGAACAGTTGTTTATGCACACAGCACCAAGACCGATGCAGTCGATTGATATCCTCAATGGTGGCCGCCAGGCGCTGGTAGAAGCCAATGACACGTTTGGTCTGGCGCTGGCAGATGATGAAATTGACTATCTGTTTGAAAATTTCAGTGCGCTGCAGCGCAACCCCAACGATATTGAATTGATGATGTTTGCACAGGCAAACTCGGAACATTGCCGGCATAAAATTTTCCGCGCGGACTGGATAATTGATGGTAAAGCGCAGGATCGCAGTCTGTTTGACATGATTCGTTATACCCACCAGCAGCATCCTGAAGGTGTTATCAAGGCCTACAACGATAACTCCTCAGTGATCGAAGGGCCGGAAAGCCAGCGATTCCAAGTCGATATGCGTACTAACCACTACACTTATCAGGGTGAGCAGCAGCATATTCTGATGAAAGTAGAAACGCATAATCATCCGACAGCTATTTCACCTTTTCCGGGAGCGGCGACCGGCGCTGGTGGCGAGATCCGTGATGAAGGTGCAACCGGGCGTGGTTCCAAACCCAAAGCGGGATTAACCGGATTCTCAGTGTCGAATCTGCATATTCCAGGATTTGAACAGCCTTGGGAAGTTGCTTATGGCAAACCGGCCCGTATGGCATCAGCAATGCAAATCATGCTGGATGGCCCGCTGGGTGGAGCAGCATTCAATAATGAGTTTGGGCGGCCGAATTTATGCGGCTATTTCCGTACTTATGAAGCAACTGTT
>CANRLD010000113.1 GCA_947631375.1 uncultured Methylophaga sp.
CCTGTATTTGCGCCGCGGTTGACGTTACAGGATATACAGGGGCGTTCGTTGATGGTGCATGCTGGCGGTGATAATCATGCTGACCATCCTGAACCATTAGGCGGTGGTGGTGCGCGTATTGCTTGTGGCGTAGTAAATTAATTTCCTTTTGGGCTGTAACGCTTATCGGGCCGGAAGGGTAATGGTGATTTTTAATCCGCCTTCTGGCCTGTTTTCAGCAATAATATTGCCGCCATGAATTTCAATCGCGCGATGAGCAATGGTTAGCCCGAGGCCCGTGCCATTTTGATTTTGACTGTCATGGCTGCGAAAGAAGGGCTGGAAAACCAGCTGCAAATTCTGCTCTGCTACGCCCGGCCCTTGATCTGCTATACAAATTTCTACGCTTGAAGGTTTAGAGTGTTTTGTCACCGTGAGCTGAATCTTCCCCTTATCTGGCGAATATTTAATGGCATTACGCAAAACATTTTCGATAGCGCTGTGAATCAGTGCCGGACGGCCGAACAGCTCAATGTGTTCAAGTGTATTGTGCGTAATTTGCAGTTGTTTGTTTTGTGCTTCAAAACGCGCATCCTCAATAATATCCAGCAACAGCTCGGTTAAATTGAATTGTTGCCGGTCATCGTTGTCACTGGTGGAGGTTTCCAGCCGTGACAGGTTCAGCAAGTCACCCACCAGCAAGTCAATACGTTCTGACTCTCGCTCAACTCGTTCCAGCATATTGGCAGTTTTGCCCGGGTTTTGTTGTGCCAGGCCAATTGCCGCCTGCATGCGCGCTAATGGTGAACGCAGTTCATGTGATACATCATGCAGTAGATGTTTTTGCGCATTCAACAGCTGGCTGATACGGCTGGTCATGTGGTCAAAATTGTGCCCAAGCTCTGCCAATTCATCACGCCGTTTACCTATTGCCGGGCTGACCCGGGTGTCCAGTTTGCCCTCAGCGACATCATCAAAGGCTTTTCTCAAGATACGGATAGGCTTGGTAAATGACCAGGCGAGCAATGCGCTGAACAGTAGTCCCGAAAGCGTCCACATGGCAAGTAATAACAGGAAGGGCGGTGGTTTAGGCCGCTTGGGTGGTGTCAAGTTCTGATTGATCTTTTCCGGGGAGGGGATAAACAGCAAGATAGTCCTGCCGTCTTCCAGTAATAGCTGTCGTACTGAACGCATTGACTGATGGCTGAGCAATAATTGCCGTGTCGATAGCAGCAGGGCGTCACTGACTTCCCGTTCCAGAATATCTTTACCGTCAGTGGTTACAGCTAAAATGGTGATGTCATCCTGCTGTTGTTCTTGTAAATATTTTTTAAGTGAAGCAATGCCAGCATAATGGGCCAGATCGGCTGCCCGATCGACCAGGGAAGCAGCTTTCCAGCCAACCTGCACCGGGATTGCTTCAAATGCCTGACGCTCGGCGTTATGGCGCAGCCACATTCCGCTGGCCACACCAATGCTGGTCAGTAACAGAGCCAGTAAAAAGGCGAAAAAGAACTTCCAGAACAAGCTACGCATCATTTAATCAACTGATAACCTTTGCCACGAACGGTCTGAATATAAGAATGTCCGTCCTGTTGTTGTCCCAGCTTTTGTCGAATGCTGCTCATATGAACGTCAATACTGCGGTCAAAGCGGGCCAGAGCACGTCCCAAAGCCGCTTCGGACAATGCGTTTTTACTGACAACTTGTCCGGCATTTCTGGCCAGTGTCTCGAGCAGGCTGAACTCGGTACTGGTGAGCTCCAGTGCTTTATCAAACCATGTGGCTTTACGTTGTTGTGGCCAAAGCTGTAGGGGACCGGTCTGGATAATGGTGTCATCCTGTTGCTGTTGGCGGCTTAGTTCACTGCGACGCAAAATTGCCTTGATACGCGCAATAAGTTCGCGAGGTGTACAGGGCTTGGGGACATAGTCATCTGCACCGGCTTCCAGCCCCATAATACGATCAACGTCATCGCCTTTAGCTGTAAACATGAGTATAGGCACGTGACTTTGCTGACGAATGGCTTTTAATACTTCCGTACCGCTTATGTCTGGCATCATCACATCAAGAATGACAATATCAAACCCGCCTTGCAGTGCGAGTTGTAACCCTTCTGTACCATTGTCAGCCGTGCGAACCTGAAATTTTTCCTCCTCTAGGTAATCCTGAAACAGTCCAGAGAGAATCACATCATCATCAATGATTAATACATTGCTCACAGAATTATCCTCATAGTTAAGTTTGTAAGCAATCATACGGTCTGCTGAATTAATCGGCCAACTGCATCGCGGGCTTTTACTTGAATTTACATATCAAAACAGTCATTTACAGTTTTTACCTTGATACTGTAGCCACGTTTGTCGGTTGACAGCGAGAACATATATACACTGTCCAGGAGAAATAAAATGCGTAATAAATTAATCATGATGAGTGTTATCCCAGCTTTGTTTCTGGCGGCGCCGGCGATGGCTGATAAAGACAAAGGCTGTGATAAGAGTGGCAAGCATGGGCAAATGGCGAAAAAGTATAAAAAATTTGATGGTGCGCCGCCAATGTTGCGTGGTATTGAGTTAACGGAAGCACAAAAAGCGGAAATTAAATCGCTGGTTGAGGCGCAACATGCCGATAAAAAAGACCGAATGCAATCACACTGGCAAACGCACAAACAGTTAGCCAAACTAAGCTTTGCCGATGAGCTGGATCAGGCCAAACTGGATGCACTGGTTGCGGAGGCGACGGAAGCACATGCTCAGCGGTTAACGGATAGGGCTAATTTGAATAGTGCTATCTTTAATGTGTTGACAGCGGATCAGCAACAACAGTTGGTGCAAAAAATGGCGGAGTTCGAGCAAAAAATGCAGGACAGAAAAAAACATTAATCTTGGTAACAATAAGCCCCGCCTTGGCAGAGATGTAAGGGCGGGGCTTATTTATTTCACTTAGACTACTTACGCAACATGCTGATGACGGGAGCGGTTGCAGGGCGAACACCGCGCCAGATAAAAAATGCTTCCGCTGCTTGTTCAACCAACATACCCAAACCATCAATGGTTTTAGCTGCATGATGCGCTTTAGCCCATTGTATGAATATGGTATCGGTATCGTTGTACATCATGTCATAACAACAGGCGCCCGCCGCTAATACGGAATCCGCTATAGGCGGCATTTCGCCTTGTAAACTGGCGGCTGTGGCGTTGATGACCACATCAAACTGGCCCTGGATCTCGTTAAATCCTCCACCATCTACCTCATTAGCCGTGTGAGCAAACAGCTCTGCCAGCTTGCTGGCTTTTTCAGCTGTTCGGTTGGCAATAAAGATTTTGGCTGGCTGATATGTCAGCAGGGGAGCGAGTACACCGCGTGATGCTCCGCCTGCCCCAAGCAATAAAATCCGCTTTCCAGCAAGGGAGACTTGATGGTTTAGTGTCAAATCCCGGCACAAACCGATCCCATCGGTATTATCGCCTGTCATACTGCCATCACGATTAAATATGAGGGTGTTTATAGCGCCTGCTTGTTCAGCGCGCTCTGATTTCTGATCGACAAGCGCCCAAGCCTGTTCCTTAAAGGGTACAGTGATATTCACCCCTTTTAATTTCAATACATCACGTAGTTGCTGCAGACTGCCAGATAAACTGTCCAGAGGGACTTTTATCGCTGTGTATTCAAGTTCTTCACCGGTTTGCTTGGCAAATTCGGTATGGATTACTGGCGACTTGCTGTGATGGATTGGATTGCCAATGACGGCATATTTATCGATCATGAGTGCTGGCGCAGTTGTTTAGCAATATCTTTGGCAAAATAAGTAAGAATGCCATCAGCGCCTGCACGTTTAAATGCCAGCAGACTTTCCATGATGACATCCTCTTTGAGCCAGCCTTTTAAGGTCGCGGCTTTGAGCATGGCATATTCACCACTGACCTGATAGACAAAGGTCGGTTTTTGAAATGTGTGTTTCACCCGATATAAAACATCCAGATAAGGCATTCCAGGCTTTACCATGACCATGTCTGCACCTTCTTGAATATCTTGGGCAACTTCATGTAAGGCTTCGTTGGAGTTAGCGGGATCCATTTGATAGCTGAATTTATTACCGCCCGCCAGGTTTCCGGCACTACCAACGGCATCGCGAAACGGGCCATAAAAGCTGGAAGCATATTTTGCTGAATAGGCCATGATCCGGGTGTGGATGTGTCCTTGTTGCTCAAGTGCATTGCGAATAGCGCCAATACGACCATCCATCATATCGGATGGTGCCACTACATCAGCACCCGCCTCGGCATGGGAAATGGCCTGTTTAATCAACACAGCAACTGTTTCATCATTGAGAATATAACCATCCTCATCAATAAGGCCATCCTGCCCATGTGTGGTGAAGGGATCCAGAGCGACATCGGTCATGATGCCCAGATCAGGAAAAGTATTCTTAAGCGTTTTGACGGCACGCTGTACCAGACCTTGTGGATTAAAGGCTTCAGCCGCATCAAGCGATTTTTGTTCAAGCGGTGTCACCGGAAACAGGGCCATCATCGGCACACCTAAACGCTGAATGAGTTCGGCTTCATGCAACAATAAGTCGATACTAAGTCGCTCGACACCGGGCATTGAAGTGACCGCTTCACGTTTATTTTCACCCTCGAGAATAAAACAAGGATAAATGAGATCGTTTACAGTCAATTGATGTTCACGAACCAGCCGGCGCGAAAAATCATCTTTGCGCAAACGGCGAGGTCTTTGTTGAGGAAATCCGGAAAAATTAAAAAACTGTTGCGTCATAAGTTCTGCCCAGTGAATAAGCTATAGTTAAATACTACAGTCGCTAAAGTTTCTTGTCATCGTTTTTGCCGTGGACGCGTTGGTGGCAGATACGCTAAAATCGACAAGATTTTGTCCGGGGAGAACGTCTATCCCCTCTCTTTCGTTTATCTGGTGGAGGTTCTCTTTGCGTACAGCTGCGCTACTTGCTCTTGAGGATGGCACGATCTTTCACGGTGAATCGATCGGTGCTGTGGGTCAGTCAGTCGGTGAGGTGGTTTTTAACACCGCCATGACCGGTTATCAGGAAATTCTTACCGATCCTTCCTACTGCCAACAAATTGTCACATTGACATACCCGCATGTAGGGAACGTAGGCGTCAATAAAGATGACGAAGAGTCTGAACAGATATATGCCAGCGGCTTGATCATTCGCGAACTATCGCCGTTAATCTCCAGCTGGCGTGCTGAAGAAGCACTGGACAAGTATCTGGAACGTCATAATGTGGTTGGTCTTGCCGGTATAGATACGCGTCGATTGACACGCTTACTGCGCGAAAAAGGCGCACAAAAAGGCTGCATTGTTGCCGGGGATAATATTGATATTGACGCCGCTGTTGCTGCTGCCAAGGGATTTGCCGGTTTGAAAGGCATGGATCTGGCGAAAGTGGTTAGCGTCAAACAAGCGTATGAGTGGAACGAAGGCAGTTGGCATCTTGATAACGTGTCACGTAAAGCCGAACCACGCTTTCATGTGGTGGCGTATGATTTTGGTATCAAGAAAAATATTATGCGCATGCTGGTGGAACGCGGATGCAAGCTGACAGTCGTCCCTGCACAGATGTCGGCTGAAGAAGCAATGAAACTTAACCCGGATGGTATTTTCCTATCTAATGGTCCGGGAGACCCCGAGCCTTGTGATTATGCTATCGAAGCCATTCAGTCTTTTCTGGAGAAACAGATTCCAGTATTTGGTATTTGTCTGGGGCATCAACTGCTGGCATTAGCGTGTGGCGCAAAAACCGAAAAAATGAAGTTCGGTCATCATGGCGCTAATCATCCAGTGCAGGAGCTACTCGCCGGTCTGGTGATGATTACCAGTCAGAATCACAGTTTTGCGGTTGACGAAAGTAGCCTGCCTGATACGTTGGTAGCCACTCACCGTTCTTTATTTGACGGCACCTTGCAAGGCATTCACCACACCACCAAGCCGGCTTTCAGTTTTCAGGGGCATCCTGAAGCGACGCCGGGTGCACAAGACGCAT
>CANRLD010000114.1 GCA_947631375.1 uncultured Methylophaga sp.
GGTTATGAACGTGAAACTGCTCGGCTGCATAATGAAATCGAAGTTTTAAAAGCATCGTTGACCAATGAGGTAGCAGTACCAGTGGAAACCGCAATTATCATCCCCTTCCCTACAAATCCGCCTCATTCATAACTTAAGTAAAAGCTGCGTTCATCCAGCCAGCGTTACGATAAAACCTTCATTTGAATAACGTGGAGAACATCATGGTCGCTGATTTTATAAAAGATGCTAATTCACTGGAGCAGATTGTGGATGGAATTAATACTGCCAATAGCTCGCAAGAGGTAAAGTATTTTGGGGAATACAAGCTGGACAGTGGTGAAAAGCTGGCAGCGCACTACGCCTATCAACAAGTCGCCAATTACGATCACATCACCGATGACGAAATAAAAACGCATCTTGAAACGCTTAAGTCGATGGATGCCCACTTTGATATCAGTGAGGCAATGCGCATTGTCAGGCAGTTCTGCAACAAGTGCGAAACGTGATAAGTGTATTTGTTTTACACTATCATTTTTATTATCAATTCATTACTTAAGGTGAATCAATATGGCTTGGAGAGAAACAGAAAACGAAAAAACCTATTCTGATGCTGAGATTGAGGCACGTTTAAAAGCAGAGTTACCGCATTGGCAATTGGAAAATGGCTGGATTCGTCGTAAATACAAAACCAGTGGCTGGAAATCGACGCTGATGGTGGTTAATACCGTTGGCCACTTGGCTGAAGCGGCGTTTCACCATCCTGATCTGACCGTATCGTATGCCTTCGTTATTGTGAAATTAACCAATCATGCCGCGAAAGGTATTACCGACAAGGATTTTGAATTAGCGAAGAAATTTGAGCAGGTGATTATGTGGCAGCCCGGCCTGGAAGAAGGCAGTGCACTTGTCGGCACGCCGGATGATCCTCGGTTTAAATACATTAAATATGATTAATCATGGCAGTTGATATCAGTCCGTCCTTAAACGTTCTGGGTGAGCCGTTACAAAGTTGCAGCCATGATCCGCTAACCGGTTTTTTTCGTGATGGTTGTTGTAATACCAGTGACGAGGATCATGGTTCGCATACCATTTGTGTCGAACTGACTCAGGCGTTTCTCGAATTTTCACGTTTCAGGGGAAATGATTTAAGTACGCCTATTGCAGAAGTTAATTTCCCGGGGTTAAGACCGGGAGATCGATGGTGCTTATGCGCTCTGCGCTGGCTTGAGGCAGAACAACATGGGATGGCGCCAAAAATAGTTCTGGCAAGCACTCATCAACGGGCAACCGAGATTGTGCCATTAGCATTATTAAAAGAATACGCTGTAGATTTGATGTGAGGTTTGTTTAATAACAAGTTGATAGTAAACAGTTTAAGAAGGGTTTTTATTTAAAAACTGTTGTACTTTGCTGATATCTTGTGTGATCGGCATAGCAGGCAAACTGCGCATAAAGACCTTGCCATAGGGTTTATTGAGCAGCCTTGGATCACACAGGATCAGCACACCATAATCCTGCTCATCACGGATTAAGCGACCAATCCCCTGCTTTAACTGAATAACTGCCGCAGGGATTTGAATACTGCGAAACGGGTTACCGCCGCGCGTTCTTAAATTATTAATTCGTGCTTCAAGTACCGGATCGCCAGGCGAAGCAAAGGGTATTTTATCGATTAATACGCAGGATAAAGCTTCACCTCTGACATCCACGCCTTCCCAGAAACTGTTGGTTCCCAATAAGACGGCATTGCCGTGCTGCCGAAATTCTTCGAGTAGTTTTGCTTTGGCACCACTGCCCTGCACCATTAACGGAAAGTCCAGATCCGCCAGGGCATCGGCCACTTCATGCATTGCGCGATAACTGGTGAATAATAAAAATATCCGCCCCTGGCTTTGTAAAATAACCTCCCTGGCAATCTCTGCGACATAATTGTTATACCGCCTGTCTGACGGTTCTACTGGAATACCCGGCATATAAAGCAGGCTTTGTTTGGTGTAATCAAACGGGCTGTCCCAACTGGCATAATCGGCATTATCAATTCCCAGTTGCTGGCAGAAATGATTGAATTTACCGGCAACGGTTAATGTTGCTGAAGTAAATACCCAGGCGGCGGGTTTTTCTTCCAGCCATTGCTGGAAATGCTGACTGATTTCGAACGGTGTCGCGTGCAGCACAAAACCGGTTGAACGATTATCAAGCCAGAGCACCAGATTATCATCGCCTTGTGTACTGCTGAATAAGTGGATGATATTGAGTAATTCACCAGCCCGCAGATGACACTGCGAAAGTCCGGGGCTGCGAACTGCCAGTGGCTCCAGCTCTGATTCAAACACTTCAAGATAGTCAACCAACTCGTTGAAGCTGTTTGCTATTTCCTTGTTTTCCAGATGACTTGCCCACGGCGATTTTTGCTCATTACTGCCAAGCAATAACCGTAAAGTCTGCAATCTGGCCTGTAACTTTTCAGCATGAACCGCCAATGATTGGCTGTCCGCTGCCTGGTCCTGCATTTCCTGCACGCTGTCGCGGCATAACTCTACTATTTGGTGGCTACTAATGCGATTGCCGAGAAACTGTCCGGCAATTGCCGGCAACTGATGTGCTTCGTCAATAATAAAGGCATCGGCTGCTGGTAACACTTCTCCCTGCCCCGCAGTTTTCAGCGCAAAATCAGACATCAGTAAATGATGGTTGATGATAACAATGTCTGCCTCTTGCGCCCGCCGCCGTGCCTCTGCAATAAAACATTGCTGATACTCGGGGCATTGCTGACCAAGGCAGTTATCGATTGTTGAGGTGACTCGCGGCCAGAGGCTGGCCTCTGTTTCCAGCAGATCCGACTCACTTAAATCACCATTTTTTGAGCTTTGGGACCAGTCGCGTAATGCTTGCAAGGTTCGGGTTTTGGACAGTAAGGACGGATCTTGTTCTGCCAGGGTCAGCCGGTGGTGACAGAGATAATTACCACGACCTTTAAGGATGGCTGCCTGAAAAGGCACTGCCAAAGCACTGCGTAACGTCGGCAAGTCGCGTCTGAATAACTGATCCTGCAAGTTCTTGGTACCAGTCGAGATAAACACTTTTTGCCCGGAAAGTATGGCAGGTGCCAAATAGGCAAATGTTTTGCCAGTGCCAGTACCGGCTTCGGCAACCAGTATGGTCGTGGCAGCCAGTGTATCAGCAACACGTTGTGCCATTTCCTGCTGCGCCTGTCGGGGTTGATAGCCCTTGATATGTCGAGCCAGAATGCCGCCTTCAGTAAAAATCTGTTGTAGATCATCCTGCATGAGTTGTTCCGGCATTATCGAGACGTCATATCAGCAGCAATTACCCTTGGTTATCCCATACTTCCGCTTCGACACCGTTTTCAGCTGTCCACAGGCGTTCACCGATAATTTTGAATTGTGCGATAGACATGGCGCCCCGTTTTTTGCGGTTACTGTCTCGCTGCTGCAATGTTTCTTCAATAATATCTTTACTGGCGTAATAAATTTCTACCGGCTGATAACCTTCATCAAACAGCACCAATAATGCGCCATCCCAATCCTGAGCGGGATTCAATTGCCCGATCCGTGGTGCAGATTTGCTGCTGTCAAAAATAGCTCTGCCTTTGATGACCACTTTTTGATTAGCCAGACGACCGCTTTTACCAATGGCGTCATAGCTGGAATTCAAATTATCGTGCAGTGTTAAGCCTAGCGCTTTGGCCGCATCGAAACGTGCAATTTCCCCGGTGATTGGTAAGGTAGTGCCAGTCGTCTGACGATAGCGGGCGGCCAATTGTCGGGTTTCATGCATCAATTTATCAATGGAATATAAATCCATGGTTTGTCTAACCGCGCTAGTTCATGTCGTAGGCATTATACATGGCAAAAAAAACGGTTTGCCTGCTTTCGCAGACAAACCGTAAACTCTAACTTAAAGCTGTGAACATATTGCGTTCTATTGACCCGCAACAAACAGCAGAAGTTCAGCGTTTATTTTTTCGCGTCCAATTCTCTTTGATAATACTTGTGAACCAGTTTGTCCTGGTTTTCCAGCAAGTAATCAATGCTTGGTTCATTGTTCATCGCTTTTTCAATGGCCCGTGTCGTTGCCCGACGATGCACATCGAATAAGGCTTCATGATCGAGGTTTTCAACCGTGGTAATGCCCGGATTTAACCAGACTGAAACGATGATACCCAGGTCGTTGGCTTTCTCTTTCGGAATCGTGCCATTACGCACTGCATCCAGTACGCCATTGGCGATCGCGCCTTGTACCGTACCCATCAAAATATTGGTATACGCGGTTTTCTTCACAGTGACTTTGCTCACCATGATGGTGGCAGGACGAACTTGCACATCGGTATTCATCAATGCCAATACGCGGGAATGTCCTTTCACCTGATCTCCCATCAGGTTCGCAAATGCGATACCAACAGGTCCATCGAGTTCACCAATGACAACTTCCGGTTCCGCTGCTGTTAAAGGGGGGCCGTCGGCAATCAGAGCTTCACCTGTTCGCATGATAATTCGTTCACTCATAAAGCTATCGCTCCTTTCGTTATTTAGCAAAAGAACGAATGATTATCCCGGTCTTGGCTGGCTGTCGCAACCTTGCGCCGCTTTATGCCTTGGTTGATGCGGGGTAAACTGACTGGTTTTACATCACGGATATCTCATGAACAAAATCGCTACTCCCTATGAGCGTATTGGCGGTGAAGCGGCTGTACGCAAGCTGTGCCAGACCTTTTATCAGATCATGTGCGACACACCACAAACACAATTGATCCGGGAGATGCATCCGCAAGATATTCAAATCAGCGAAGAAAAACTATTTTTATTTCTCAGCGGCTGGTTGGGCGGCCCTTCACTATATATAGAAAAGTATGGTCACCCTCGGCTGCGCGCCCGACACCTGCCGTTTTCCATTGGTATCGAAGAACGCGATCAGTGGCTGTATTGTATGGCGCAGGCGCTAAAATCAATGGATTTGGAGCCATTATTTGCCGAGCAACTGATGAGTTCATTCATACAAACAGCCGACTTTATGCGTAACCGAGAAGAAGTTGAGTAATGATGGAGATTGGCGCCGTTATTATTGGTGACGAGATCCTTAACGGAAAACGACAGGACAAGCATTTTCATCAGCTGCAAACCATGCTGGCGCGCCGTGGACTGGAGTTAAGCTGGACACTTATTGTGGGAGATGAGCCACAACAACTGGAGCGCATACTTCGATTTAGTATGAGCACATCGGCACTGGTATTCTGCTTTGGCGGTATTGGCGCGACACCAGATGATCGCACGCGACAAACCGTTGCTAAAATCGCTGGTGTACCGCTAATGGCGCATCCTGAAGCCATCGCTAAAATTGAAGCGCGATTTGGCGAAAAAGCATATCCCAACCGCGTATTGATGGGCCACCTGCCAGCAGGCTCCCGTATTATCCCCAATGTCATTAATGACATCCCCGGCTTTTCTTATCAGGATCATCACTTTACCCCGGGCTTTCCGGAAATGGCCTGGCCGATGGTGGAATGGGTGCTTGATACCTTATACGCCGATTTGAAAAACCAGCGGCCGGCAACCGAACAGACTATTTTTGTCGCTCATGGCCGAGAAGCAGATTTATTGCCGGCAATGAATGAAGTGGTGACGACTTATCCACAGTTGAAGTTATCCAGCCTGCCCCACCTTGGCGAGCCAGTGCATATTGAATTCAGCCTGCGAGGCGAAGCAAAGCAGGTTGAGTCGGCAATGCAGTTAATTAAACAGGCAGTTATACAAGCCGGCTTACATTGGTCTGCTCAGCCAATCCAGTAAAACCATAGTGGCAAACTGACCATGCATAATAATGTCGTCAGCGCTACTGCAGCCGCATACAAGGCTGTATCCAGACCGTAATGTTCACAAATGACGATGCCAAAAACCATCGTCGGCATAGCAGCGGCTAATACCACCGTGACAGCCGTCTCGGTCGACAGCGCCAGCAATGGTGTCATTACCCACACGGTAGCTGGGGCAACAA
>CANRLD010000115.1 GCA_947631375.1 uncultured Methylophaga sp.
ATGCTGCTTGTTCAGCCGCTATCGGAAAAATATGGACTTTAAGAACAGAACGTTGCTACGCTTCATCTGACTAAGCATTTTGGCTATTATTTCGCTGGGCGAAACTTGAACGCTCATCACGATAAACACACTAAAACCGGGAGTTAAGGTGTCCACCAAGTCTGTGCCACGCAAGCTGACATTACTGTTGCAGTGTATTCTGATTGCCGGAGTCGCAGGCGCTATCTGGGAAAAACAATGGCTGAACGCCGTTATCACTTCTGGAATTATCATCATCACTCTGTTTCCGCTCCTGTTAGCCAGAACACTCCATGTTCATGTCCCTTCCGTTTTTCAGCTGATGGCCATCGGTTTTGTCTTTGCCTCGATATTTTTAGGTGAAGTACATGACTATTACTCGAAATTCTGGTGGTGGGATATTGCATTACACACCACTTCGGGCTTTCTGCTGGGAATTATCGGTTTTTTACTGGTTTATCTGCTCAATGAAAATGACCGTGTGCACATGCAGATGCAGCCCGGCTTTGTGGCGTTGTTCGCGTTTATGTTTGCTCTGGGTATAGGCGCTTTGTGGGAAATTTTTGAATTTACGATGGACCAGGTTTTTGGCATGAATATGCAAAAACCAATGCTCAACGATGATTCCGGTCTGACGGATACCATGTTCGACCTGATTGTGGATGCCATCGGGGCATTGATTATATCCGTGCTGGGATATGGCTATCTGAAAAAGTCCCAAGCCAAATCGTTTCTGGGTCGCTGGATTGGGGCATTTATCAGCAAAAACCCTCGCTTATTTACAAAACATCGCAAAGTATCCAAATCATCCCGCTCATCCGATTAAACTGCTTTACGATACAGGACAACTTCCTTAGCACGTCAGGACGAATTCTGCTGCGCCTTTTCAGCCGCCACATTAACATACTGTTAATTACTGATTAGCAGTACAAACTGAACTGGGGCGCGTATGTTTTCATGGTCTGTTGTTCTTTCATCGATTTTACTTTCAGGTTTACTGCCACTGTTTCTATTGCTGGGTGGCTGCGATCAAAACGACGATGTTCCCCAGATGACTGCTGTCCCTGTCATGAGTGCAGACGATATTCCGCTGTGGCTTGATGGCGGAGTAGAAATGCCCCCGCAGCAATGGCTGGTTAAGCGTAGCCGCGCAGAAGTCATTGATGAACAAACGGAAATTGATCGTGCTGCTGAATTAATCATGATGGCGGCTGATCGCTTTGGCGAAAGCCCGCGCATGATTGCTAATCGTGCGGCACAACTGGAAGATATGCTGCTGGAAAACCGTATACATGAAACCGCAGTCAATCTACTGGAATGGTTTACCAACCTGCCTACCACGCAAAGTCCCCATAGTTTTTCAGCACTCTGCCAGTACTATTACAACTTGCGGACACAAGGCAAAAGCGAAGACGAAATCCTGCAACATATTCTGCGGATCTGAAAATGCCATAACCGACCGTTCTGATTAAAGTTTTCCCGCAGCATGCCGCTAATCACAGTGATAACTTTATGCGAGGAATCCCGTCATGACGATCAGTTCAGTAGCAAATGCCCCCACCAATAAACAGGACAATGTTCGGGAACAGCAATCTGCTGTCGCGGCCCAAGAAACAAAGTTCTCTGTATCCGCATCAAACAGCGAACTGAATTTATCCATTCTGAACGCATCATTTAATCTCAGCGAAGGCAATGGTGATACTGCCATGGCGTTGCTGTTCAAAACAGCTTTACAAGGCATTAACGATGTACTGGCACCCGAAATGGGCAGTAATGCGATACAAAAAGCATATGAACAAGGTCTGGACGTGTCACCAGAAGCCACGGCAGAACGTATTGTGCAAATGAGTACTGCTTTTTTCGACGCCTATTACCGTACACGCCAGCATCTACCGCTTGAGGAAGCCCTTGAATCCTTTGTCAAGGTGATTGGCAGCGGTATCGACCAGGGCTTTAAAGAAGCGCGTGATATTCTCAGTGGTCTACAGGTACTTGAAGGTGATATCGCCAGTAATATTGATAAAACCTATGATCTGGTTCAGCAGGGCTTGCAGGCTTTTCTACAAAACTATCAATCTTCCCGCCAAGCCTGACCAGGAATGACTTATCCGCCACCCCAGTCTCAGTGGGTGGCGATATTTTCTTGTTAATCTCTCTGCTGTTTTGCCCATTTTTTTCGTTAATTCTTGCGTTCTGACAGATTCTCGCCATACTGTTTTACCTGATCCATAAGCGCGTTTTTCATCCTTGCCCCAGCGGCGCTGTTTCAGGAGAAAACCATGAGTAAAACCTTAGTGATTGGTGCCAACGGTCAAATCGGTCGATTACTGGTACAGATGATGTGCGAACAGCAACTACCGGTAAAAGCCATGCTGCGTAAAGCCGAACAAGCTGACAAGTTCGAAGCGATGGGCGCTGAAACCGTCATTGCTGATCTACAAGCTGCTTTACCCGATGCTGCATTTGCTGACTGCGATAAAGTGGTATTCACTGCGGGTTCCGGCGGTCACACTGGTGCTGATAAAACGATTCTGGTGGATTTATGGGGTGCCTGCCGAGCAATTGACAAGGCCAAACAGCATAATATCAAGCAGTTTGTCATGGTCAGTGCTTGTGATGCTGGCGACCCTGAACAGGGCAGTGACGCCATCAAACATTACAATATCTGCAAGCACTTTGCCGACAAACACCTGATTGAAAGCCATCTGCCCTATACTATTTTGCGTCCCGGCAGATTAACAGACGACCGCTTCAGCGGAAAAATCAGCACAACACGTCCAGCGGATAAAGCGCAACAATTTATTTCCCGCAGCGATGTGGCGGCCTGCATTGTTCAAAGCCTCGACCACTCCGAAGCCATCAAGCAAATTAATGAGCTATACCAAGGCACTACGCCAATTCAGCAAGCCTTTATTAACGCGATTAAAGGCCGCTTAGGTTAGCTCTAAAGGGAATCAGACAGATGGAAATGACAGACAAGCTTGCCGTGTTAATTGATGCTGATAATGCCCAACCAGCCATTGTTGACGATCTGCTGGCAGAAATTGCCAACTATGGTGTCGCCAGCGTTAAAAGAATTTACGGTGACTGGACATCGCCCGGTCTGAAAGGCTGGAAAGAAATGCTGTTGCATCACTCCATTCAACCGATGCAGCAGTTTGCCTATACCAAAGGCAAAAATGCCACCGACAGCGCAATGATTATTGATGCCATGGATTTGCTTTATACCGGCAATTTCAACGGCTTCTGTATTGTGTCAAGTGATAGCGACTTTACCAAGCTCGCATCACGGATCCGCGAATCCGGTCTGACGGTATATGGCTTTGGCGAACAGAAAACGCCCTCTGCTTTTGTTTCGGCCTGCGACAAGTTTATTTTTACCGAAGTGTTACGCAGCAAAAATGATGATAATCAGCCGATCAAAAAAATATCCAGTGCAGAGTTGAGCCAGGACACCCGACTTATCAGCCTGTTGCGTAATGCAATTGAAGTGTCCTCTGACGAAAGTGGTTGGGCCTCTCTCGGCCCGGTCGGCAGCAATATCGCTAAAAAATCCCCCGAGTTTGATCCGCGTAACTACGGTTATTCCAAGCTCGGTGAATTGGTAAAAGCCATAAAATTATTTCAGGTAGAAGAACGGCAAGTCGGCAGCTCTAACTCAAAAGCGCTGTATGTCAAAGATATTCGCAAAAAATAACCGCTAACCGTCGCGGCTCTGAGTCGCCTCTATCAAACCGAATCCCGCCAGATTCTGGCAACCTTGATTCGGTTGATTGGGATGATCAGCAAATTGAAGATGACCGGCTGAGATTGATTTTCACCTGTTGCCATCCGGCATTAGCCGAGGAAGCACGGCTGGCTCTGACGTTACGTGAAGTCTGTGGCATGACTACTGAAGAAGTCGCCCGGGCATTTTTACAGAAACCCGCCACCATTGCCCAACAAATTGTGCGCACCAAACACAAAATCCGTGAGGCAGGCATTCCCTATGAAGTACCGGAAGCCGAACAATTAGCTGAACGCCTGCAATCTGTATTACAGGTAATTTATCTGGTGTTTAATGAAGGCTATTCCGCCAGTAACGGCGAGCTGCTGGTAAAACACGATTTAGCCAGTGAACAATTCAACTGGCCCGATTGTTAAACCAATTATTACCCGAACCGGAAGTCATCGGTTTGCTGGCATTAATGCTGTTACAGGATTCACGGCGTTATGCCCGGGTAAATGCCAATGGCGATTTGATTACTCTGGAAGAACAGGATCGTCGCTAGTGGGATCAGTAACAAATCCGCGAAGGTTGTACGTTAGTGATGCAGGCACTGGCAACGCAACGATTTGCAAGCTTTACCCTGCAAGCCGCCATTGCTGCTGTACATGCCGAAGCTCCGTCAACCGAACAAACTGACTGGCGGCAGATTGTGGGATTGTATGACGCTCTGTTGCGCCATGCCCCCCTCACCCATCATCTACTTAAATCAGGCAGTAGCAATTGCCATGGCTTAGGGGCCGGAAGCGGGATTAACGAGGGTTGATGCTCTGCTGGCTCAGGGTGAGTTGAACGACTATCACCTCACTTATGCTGCTAAAGCAGATTTATGCCGTCGGCTGGTAAAGTTTGCAGCAGCCAGAATCGCTTATCGTCAGGCATTGGCGCTGACACAACAAGGTCCTGAACAACGCTTTCTGCAACGGCGGCTAGACCAACTGCAACACCCGGCTGAATAACCACGTCAGATACTGTTTTTATAGTGAGCAGGTTCTCATTGCAAAAAAATATTTTCCTGCTGTCGGTTTTGTGTTTTTCCATTCGACTAATTGATAAGGCCAACATGCTGAGCCTTATAAAACAGGAGAAATATATGAACGCCAAAACTGAAGTTAAGCAACAACTGGAAAACCGGAAACAAGCCGTTATCAGCCAGAATATTAAGCAGATCATAGGCTGTTATGCAGACGATGTCAGAGCATTTGATGCCATCGCTGAATTGCAATTTACCCCTCGCAGTAATTACCAGACGTATTGGCAAAGCTGCCTTGAAATGTGCAAGATGACCAAATTTGAAATCGGCCAGCTTGACATCAAAGCCGATGCCGACACCGAAGCAGGCATCATGCCCAGCGAAGCCTTATTATCAGCAATGAGGCATTACAATATGCAATTGGCACAAGCCGGCGTCTTAAAAGCTGGTGAAGGACAGAAACCCAGCCGTGATGGGGCACGGATTAAATTCCAGCAGAGTAAGCCGCTCATCACAGATGGGCCGTTTACCGAAACCAAGGAACTACTGGCCGGTTTTTATCTGCTGGATGCCCGTGACATAAATGAAGCCATTCAACTGGCCGGTAATATTCCACCGGCCCGTTATGGCAGTATTGAAATCCGCCCGGTACGTGAACTGCAAACCGAGCAAAACAGCAGTGGCAGTCAAGGAGCCTGAGGGCTGAAAACCATCCTTTGTTTATGCTTCAACCTGTCGAGATCTGGCAGCCCACAAGCTCACATAAACCTTGCAACGTCATTGACCAGACCGTGAATGTTCAGCAAATGAACCGCTTCTGGCGTACTATATGCCGTTTTGCCAGCATTAAGCAGGCTCATGTTAACGGAGTTTGATATGCGTAGTTTACCCGACTGTCCTAAGTGTGAATCTGAATATACCTATGAAGATGGCCCTGTCCTGATTTGCCCGGAATGCTCTCATGAATGGGCCGTATCGGTGACTGACGACAGTAATGAAACATCAGATGGCATACGTGATGCCAACGGCAATATTTTGCAGGATGGCGATACCGTAACTGTTATCAAGGATCTGAAAGTTAAGGGATCCTCAGCCGTCGTGAAAGTGGGTACCAAAGTCAAAAATATCCGGCTGG
>CANRLD010000116.1 GCA_947631375.1 uncultured Methylophaga sp.
TGGTGGCACGCTTGATCGACGCAGGCATTATTGATGTGAACCCCACCAGTCAACGCGATCTGCAAACGGTGCAAAATGCGTTCAATGCGCTACAGCAAACATCACACAGGCCATTGTGTCAGCTGTCTGTCATGCTGTCATTGAGCATCAACCCCAGGTTCTAGGTGGGTCTTGTTACTAACCTGATGTGTTAATCACCTTACTGAGAATTGGCTTGCAAAAAATAAACTTGCGTTTTAGAGAGTGGCAGCGGTTTTGGAATTATATGAAGCCGTTGTTGCTCTTGAATGATAATAAGAAGCCGTGGGGGGTTCTGATGATCACTGCGCTTGCCGTGGGGATGCCGGTCTTTATGGGCGCATGGCTTAATCAGTTTTCATCTGCTGTTCTCGCCAGCATGGGCGGGCTGGTTATTCTTTATATGCAGCAAACGCATATCACTCGTCGAATGATGATTATGATCGTGTGTTCCTTCGGTTTTTCGATGAGTTTTTCTTTAGGTACGCTGACAAGCTTTAATCCTTATTTATCGGCGTCTACGCTGGTAATAACCATTTTTCTTGTCACGGTAACATGCAGGCTTTATACAATACCGCCTCCTGGCAGCTTCTTCTTTATTCTGGTCGCTTGCGTGTCAAGAACGTTGCCGTTTGATGTCACACTTGTGGCTGAGCGAACCGGTATTTTGCTTTTGGGGTGTATGGGGGCTTGTTTGTTGGCACTTCTCTATAGCATTACGCAAATCATTCTCAAGAAGCACAAACCGGTTAGACCAAATGATGGGGTAGTGGAACGTCGTATTGAAGCAGTCATGCTCGAATCAGCCGTCATCAGTCTGTTTGTCGGTGGTGGTTATTTTCTGGCACTGATGATGCAATTAGAGAACCCTTACTGGGTTCCTATATCCACTGCGGCCATTATGCAGGGAGCTACCTTTCGTGCGGTGTGGCAGCGCAACGTACACCGGATCGTCGGGACGGTTATTGGAATGGGGTTGGCTTGGGGCATTTTTTCACTATTACCAAGCATCTGGACACTTGCTAGTCTTGTTATGCTACTAACTTTTATCGTTGAAGTGCTGATAACGCGAAATTATGGTCTGGCTGTTATCTTCATCACACCGTTGACGGTGATACTCGCGGACTTTGCTATGGCTTTTGCGGATCCTGAACATTTGATATTGATGCGACTGGTTGACATTATGATCGGTAGTTGCATTGGTTATCTAGGTGGCTGGGTAATGCACCATCCACGATTATTTTACCGCTTGGAGCAAAAGGTAATAAACAGATGATTTTGTCTCGGAGAGAGTGCAACTCATTTAACTGCAATTACAAACCAGCGCTAATAGACAGAAGAATTATTTTGACTGCCATACGCTACGGCCTGACTGAAACGCATCATGTTTGGGTCGTTTTCAATAGCCACTTATCCAACTGATTGGCAAATGCCTGGCGGTCGCGTTGAGTTAATGCTGCCGGCCCACTTATTTGTTCGCCACTGCTGCGCATGGTTTCCATGAAGTTACGCATAGTGAGACGGGCGCTGATAGTATCGGAGGTATAAAGTTCGCCTCGTGGATTTAGCGCCAGTGCACCTTTGGCAATGGCTTCTGCGGCAAGCGGAATGTCGGCAGTGATGACTAAATCACCTTCCTGGAGTCGCGTCACTATTTCATTGTCTGCTACGTCAAATCCTGACTGAACCTGCTTAAATTTGAGAAAGGGAGAGGGAGGTAATCTGAGATTGTGATTGGCGATGAAAATGGTTTGAATCGATTCTCTGACAGCTGCTCGATAAAGAATTTCCTTGATCACCACAGGACAGGCATCGGCATCAACCCAGATAACGGCTTGGTGGGAGTGTTTCATATTATGAAAAAACCGGGCTGGCCCGGTTTTCTTGGTTGTTCTTGATAATGTGTATCAGTCTGCTGAAGAAATCATAAAATCGACTGCGGCCTTGACCTCATCATCACTCAGAGTCGGGTTGCCACCACGGGCAGGCATCATGTTCAAGCCGTTGAGAGCATGGGCATAAACAGTTTCCATCCCTTGTTCCAAGCGGGGAGCCCAGTCATCGGCATTACCAAAGCGCGGTGAGTTCATCATTCCTGTGGAGTGGCATACAGAGCAAACCTGGTTATACACTTGTTTGCCGACGCTATTTTCTTCCGTATTCGCGCCATCGCTTGCAGCGGCGGCGTCTTCCTCTACAGCCGCAGGTGCTGCGGCGATTTGTTCTTCGCCAACGGTTTCTTTGGCAACAGGTTTAATTCTTTCTTCAACCGCTTCTGCGTCCATTGGTTCTGGTTCAA
This sequence comes from uncultured Methylophaga sp., assembly GCA_947631375.1. Lineage (GTDB taxonomy): Bacteria > Pseudomonadota > Gammaproteobacteria > Nitrosococcales > Methylophagaceae > Methylophaga. The sequence continues at coordinate 2,318 of CANRLD010000116.1, forward strand.
GAACCCCATCTGCAACTGCCAGCATATTTGATAAAATCAGTTTGGCAATCAGAAACAGTATTGCGATAACAATTACGCTGCCAATCAAATACTTGGGTGAATTGGAAGATTGCATAGTTTACCTCTAGCTCCATAGTAATAATACAGATTATACGGGTATATCGTTTACTGCGCTATGTATCCGCCATTGGTCCCAGTGTGATTTTGCCGATAGTGCGGCCCTGATGTACCAGTTGATGTGCGTTATCGAGCGTTTCTGCTGTTAATTGGTTGAAATGTTGCTGGGAGATGGGCTGGAGTTGGTTTGAATCAACCATATTGGCGATGCGCTGCAGGATTTCACCTTGGTGGGCAAGATCTTCTGTTTTCATCAATGGGCGGGTAAACATAAATTCCCATACTAATCCCGCACTTTTATTTTTCAGTAAGTTCAGATCGACGGGATGCTGGAAACTAACAACCAGCGCTATTAATCCTTGGGGTGCAATCAGTTCTACCATTTGTGGATAGTAGAAATCACTGTCATTGAGACACAGAATGTAATCTGGTGCTGGCAAACCGGCGGCCTGATAGTTTTGCTGCAATGAGTCGTGGTGGTTGATGACGTAATCGGCTCCCAGCTTTTTACACCATTGTGTGCTTTCTGGACGCGAGGCGCTAGCAATCACAGTAAGGTTGGTAAGCTGTTTTGCCAGTTGAATAGCGATCGAGCCAACGCCGCCCGCAGCACCGATAATCAGCAATGTTTTATCCGCGCTGTTCGTGGGATCAATCTTGAGGCGCTCAAACAAACATTCCCAGGCGGTCAGGCTCACCAGTGGCAAGGCGGCTATTTGTTCTGCTTGCCAGGAGACCGGCGCTTTGGCAATGATGCGTGAATCCACAAGCTGATGGGATGCATAACTACCATCTCGACTGACATCACCAGCATAAAATACTTTGTCCCCGGGTTGAAAACCCTCGCATTGTTCACCTATCTCGATAACGGTGCCGACAGCGTCCCAGCCGATAACTTTGCTGTTAGCCGTATTTTTTATGGTGGATTTTACTTTGAGATCCACTGGATTGACTGCAACAGCTTCCACAGAGACTACTACGTCATAGCCACTAGCCAAGGGAGTTGGTTTGTTAATGACTTGAGCCGTTCCAGCTGCGCTGTCAAACAATAATGCTTGCATGATTAGTTCTCCGATAAGCGTTGAACAGCTTTAAGATAAGCCATTTCTGATGGCGGTTGCTGCTGTTGTTGTGCCAGCCATAGCTGTTCTGCCAGACAATCGATGATTAGGTGCTCAGCAGTATGTTGATCTGCTGTTTTTGACAGTAATCGCTGGTAAGCCAGCACAATGCCGGTCGGGCGATCTATAGACTGCTGTTCGCGGATAGCGATGTGCAAGCCCATATGTAAGTACGGATTGGTCTGGCCATTTTCCACAAAATATTCCTGACCAGCTTGAACAGGAGCCGAAAGCAGTGGGTGATATTCAGGGTGCAGCGCGATGACATCGGCGATCATTTGTTCCAGCGCCGTTAAAATGGCTGCGTTCTGCATTTTGTGCCAGACATCATGGTACTGCTGGCGCAGGGCATCGCGATCCTGGGTAAAAACGGCCATCAGCCAGATTTCCGTGCTGTCTGAATACGCGGAAACTCATCACATAAGTCAGTGACAATGCATTGTTCGCAGCGTGGGTTGCGAGCTGTGCAAACATAACGTCCATGCAGGATCAGCCAGTGATGTGCATCCAGTTTGAATTCGTTAGGAATGACTTTCATCAAACGATCTTCTACTTCACGTACATTTTTGCCTTTTGCGAGGCCCGTGCGGTTGGCCAAGCGAAAAATATGGGTATCTACTGCGATCACCGGATGCTTGAAAACGGTATTGAGAACCACATTTGCTGTCTTACGACCGACACCGGGCAACGCTTCGAGCGCTTCTCGACTATCGGGGACTTCGCTATTGTGATTGTCGATGAGTTGCTGACAGGTTTTGATGATATTTTCAGCTTTGCTGTTAAATAACCCTATCGTTTTGATGTAGCTTTTCAAACCATCCACTCCCAACGCCAAGATGGCTTCAGGCGTATTAGCAACGGGGTAGAGTTTGGCGGTGGCTTTATTAACACCTACGTCAGTGGCCTGCGCTGATAAAATAACCGCAATAAGTAGCTCAAAAGTCGTGGTGTAATTCAGCTCAGTGGTCGGTGCGGGATTTTGATCGCGCAGTCTGCTGAAAAATTGCTGGCGCTGCGTTTGATTCATAATCAGCCCGCCGTTGCTTGTGGCGTCAGCAGAGTTACTTTGACCGCCCGATTGGTGATGCGTGCATCAATCGCATTTTTTAATGCAATAAGTAATCCTAAGCCAATAAAAGCCCCGGGTGGCAATATGGCTATCAGAAAGCCTCGATAATCTTCAATAACAGTAATTGTCAGGTTGCGAGCGGCTTCGCCAAACATTAAATGAGCCTCGCTTAGTAAGGTGCCTTGTCCAACCAACTCTCGCATGCCACCGAGCACCATCAATACCAGAGTGAAACCCAACCCCATCATGAAACCGTCTACTAATGATGGCAACACGGGATTGCGAGCAGCAAAAGCCTCGGCCCGTGCAATAATGGAACAATTGGTAACGATCAGAGCGATAAAAATACCCAGGATCAGGTAAAGCTCATGGAACCAAGCATTCATGGCCAATTCGATAGCGGTGACGATCGAAGCAATAATCATCACGAAGACCGGTAGTCGCACTTCCTCCGGGATATGGTTACGTAGCAGTGAGATAGAGCCGTTAGAGGCAACCAGGGTGAGAATGGTCGCAAGTCCCAGCCCTAATCCATTAATCAGTGTGTTGCTAACGGCTAATAACGGGCATAAGCCCAGCACTTGCACTAGAGCGGGGTTGTTGCTCCATAAGCCGTCTTTAATGAGTTGTTGATAGATCTTCATGCGTTTTCCTGTGACGAGATAAACAATTTATTTTGATTATCGTCAAAAAATTGCAATGTACGTTTGATGGCATTGACTACGGCTCGAGCAGTAATGGTCGCACCAGTAAATTGATCAAAATCGCCGCCATCTTTTTTTACTTTCCAACGCGACTCATCCGGTGATTGCAAAGACAAGCCGGTAAACTGCAAAATCCAGTCATCACGATGGGCTTCAATTTTATCGCCGAGACCAGGTGTTTCTTTGTGGCTGATAACCCGGACACCAGCAAGACTGCCATCAGTATAAATAGCCATCAGCATATTGATGCTGCCGCTGTAACCATCAGGTGCAATACTATTGAGTATAACCGCTACTGGTTTATTATTTTTTCTTGCACGATATACGGTGGTTGGTGATTGAGTACCTAACTCTGCCATGGGCGGCAGTTCAATGGTGTCATCCAGAAGATTATTATCATAAGCCTGTTTGGGCAGCAGTACATTGAGCGCTTCTAATAATGCCTGCCGTTCATTTTCGGTGATTTGTGGTCGAGTGCTTTGCTCAATGTAGGCGACCAGTGTTGTAGCAAAAATGGCAAATATAGCTGACATCAAGCCAACGCGAATAACGG
>CANRLD010000117.1 GCA_947631375.1 uncultured Methylophaga sp.
ACGGTATTGATTAACGGTGAAAGCGGCACCGGTAAAGAAGTGCTGGCCCGCTTTATTCATCGACATTCGCCACGTAAAGATGGCCCGTTTGTCGCGATAAATTGTGCGGCTATTCCAGAGTCCATGCTTGAAGCCACTTTGTTTGGCTATGAAAAAGGCGCATTTACTGGTGCGGCGCAAGCCTATGCCGGTAAGTTTGAGCAGGCAAATCAAGGCACGATTTTGCTGGATGAAATTACCGAGATGGATATTTCGTTACAGGCGAAACTATTGCGCGTGCTGCAAGAGCGTGAAGTGGAACGCATCGGCGGGCGTAAAACCTTGTCATTAGATGTACGAGTACTGGCAACGACGAATCGTACCTTGCGCGATGAAGTGAAAGCCGGTCGGTTCCGTGAAGATTTATTTTATCGTTTAAACGTGTTTCCGCTGCAGTTATTACCGCTGCGGCAGCGGCCACAGGACATTGTGCCACTGGCTAAACAACTGCTGGAACGGCATTGTCAGCAACACGGCAGGGTAACCCCGCATTTTGATGCTGCTGCGCAGCAAAAGCTGAGTCAGCATGCCTGGCCGGGAAATGTCCGTGAACTTGATAACGTGATTCAGCGAGCATTGATACTACAAAGTGGTTCGCAGATAAAAGCCGGAGACCTGGCTTACGAAATATCGTCTGAGACGCCAGTGGCAACAGTGCCAGCAGTAGAGGCAGTGATAAACAGTGCCGATCAGCAAGCGCCCAGCAGTAATAATGCGGATGATCTGCGCAGTCATGAACAGCGTCATATTCTCGACACTCTGGCCCGTTATGGCGGCAGCCGGCGGGAAACAGCAAAAGAGCTGGGGATTAGTGAACGCACCTTGCGCTACAAGATTTCCCGTTTCCGCGAGCAAGGTATCGCCATTCCGGGAAAATTTGGCAAGAAGTCTGCATAAGCTGATTACCTTTGGTACTACGTCCTACAGTAAAGAGAAGTGACCCATGATAAAAGCGATTGATCCGAATCAGTTGTTAACACAAATGCGCGCAATGCAAACCCAGGCCAGCCAGCCAATGTCTGGCCCTAACCCTGCCGAACAAAGTGCAGCAGGTGGCCGGGTAGACTTTGCTAATTTGATGAAAAATGCTGTGAATCAGGTTAATCAGGTGCAACAAACTGCAAGCGAGCTGAGAACCGCTTTTGAGTTGGGTGACCCGAATGTGACCTTAACGGATGTGATGATCGCTTCACAGAAATCCAGCATTACCTTTGATGCCACTATCCAGGTGCGTAATAAGTTAATTGAGGCGTATCAAGAAGTCATGAGAATGTCGATCTAATGGTATTGGTTAACACTTAAGAGTCGGATTATGGAAAACGCACCCGTTCCCAAAATGAATGGCTTTGCCAGCAACTCCCCCATCGCGCTGATGCAAAGCAATATTGCCCGCCAGCCGATTGCCAAGCAAATCATGTTTTTGGTGGCGATTGCTGCCAGCATTGCGGTGGGCGCTTATGTGTTTATGTGGTCACAAACGCCTTCGTATCAGGTGTTGTTTTCAGGGATGGAAGCACAGGAATCCTCCGAGGTGGTCGCGGCTCTCCAGCAGATGCAGGTTGACTATAAACTGGACCCCAACAGTGGTGCCTTGCTAGTGCCGGCGGCAGATGTGCAAGGGCTGCGCTTGCGCCTGGCAGCCGAAGGCTTACCAAAAAGCAGCGCGCAAGGTATGGAAATACTCAGCCAGAGTCAGGGCTTTGGTACCAGTCAGTTTATTGAGCAGGCGCGCTATCAGCGGGCGATGGAGCAAGAGCTGGCGCGCTCTGTTTCTGAATTACAGAATGTACGCAGTACCCGTGTGCATTTGGCTATCCCCAAGCAATCGGTGTTTGTCCGTGAACGTAAACCGCCTACTGCGTCAGTGGTGGTGAACCTGTATGCTGGCAGAACGCTGGAGCGTGGTCATATTGCGGCAATTACCCACATGGTTGCCGCCAGTGTTCCCAATATGAAAAGCAGTGATGTTACGGTTGTTGATCAGCGCGGTAATCTGCTGAGCCAGCCCGAACGTAACAGCAGTATGGCATTAAGTGATACACAGCTGGAATTCACACAAAAGCTTGAACAGCTGTATATCAGCCGAATTGAAGACATTCTGACGCCGATTGTTGGGATGAACGGTGTGAGGGCGCAGGTTGTTGCCGATGTGGATTTCACGGTTACCGAACAAACCCAGGAAAGTTATAACCCGGATCTGGCAGCCCTGCGTAGTGAACAGGTCGCCGAAGATGAGCGGGTAGGGGCGCTTGGTCCGATGGGGGTGCCGGGAGCATTGACCAATCAGCCGCCGGGTGGTGGCGTAGCACCTGAACAGGCGGTACAACAAAATGTCGGCGAAGATGGTGAGGTGGTTGCAGAAACCGTTGTTCCCGGTTCCACTAGCAGACGCAGCACCCGCAACTTTGAACTGGATCGCACCATCAGTCATAGCCGTCTGGCGCCTGGCAGTATTCGTAAGCTCAGCGTTGCGGTGCTGGTTGATGAGCCGGTCACTCAGGATGCGGAAGGCAATATTGTCGCCAACCCAATGACGGATGCGCAGCTGGCAAGAATTAACACGCTGGTGATGGATGCAGTTGGTTTTAATATGGCGCGCGGCGATAGCCTGAATGTGGTCAGTGCACCATTTGTCAGCCCGGTAGAAGCCGAGCCGCTGCCAGCGATACCTGTATGGCAACAACCCTGGTTCTGGGACGTGGGTAAGCAGATCCTGGGAGCATTGGTGGTGTTGTTCCTGATTTTTGGCTTGATTCGGCCGGCTTTCAGAGATCTGAACAAATCACCGGATACTAAAAAACTGAACAATGAAGATGTCGATACTGAACGACTGGGTGCAGATGAGGTGCTGGCTATCGGTAGTAAAGACGGAGAGGATATTGCTAAACTGACCACGGGCTCTGAACGTATGGAACAGAATTTGACCAACATTCGTAGTTTAGTACAGCAAGACCCGGCGCTAGTGGCGCAAGTGGTAAAAAACTGGGCAGCGAGTGATGCATAATGGCCGAACAACCCCGAAATCTGACTGGTACTGAAAAAGCTGCTGTATTACTGCGCTCACTTGGCGAGGCTGAAGCTGCACAAGTGCTCAAGCATATGGGGCCAAAAGAGGTGCAGAAAATTGGTATGGCGATGGCCACGCTGACCAAAGTGACGCGCGGTGAAGTTGAAAAAGTGCTTGATAGTTTTATCGTCACCGTAGAGCAGGAAACTGGCCTGGGGATCGGCTCGCATGATTATGTACGTAAAATGCTGGTTGGCGCCTTGGGCGAAGAACGTGCCGGAGGTCTGCTCGACCGGATCCTTTCCGGTGGTAATACCAACGGACTGGATCAGCTCAAATGGATGGATGCGCGAGCGATTTATGAAGTAATTCGTCTGGAACATCCGCAAATTATCGCCATTGTTTGCTCTTTTCTGGACTCCGATCAGGCTGCGCAGGTACTTGGCATGTTTCCTGAGCGGGATCAGGCATTAATTCTGTTACGCGTCGCCACACTGGATGGCGTACAGCCTGCTGCATTAAATGAGCTTAACGACATTCTGGAAAAACAGTTTACCGGTAACGCCGGTGGTCAGACCGCAACGGTTGGTGGGCCTAAAACAGCGGCGGATATCCTTAACTTTGTTGAGGGAAGCCGTGAAGCGGCCATCATGGAAAAAATCAAGGAAGCCGAACCGGATCTGGGGCAGAACATTGAAGAGCTGATGTTTGTGTTTGACAACCTGATCGAACTGGACGATCGAGGTATGCAAACGCTGATGCGCGAAATTCAGACAGATCAATTACAGCTGGCGCTTAAGGGCGCTGATGAAAATCTTAAAGATAAGTTCCTGAAAAACATGTCGCAACGCGCGGCAGAAATGTTACGTGACGATCTTGAAGCGATGGGACCTGTCCGGATCAGTGATGTCGAGGCTGCACAAAAATCGATTCTGGCTACCGCACGGATGTTGTCTGACAAAGGTGATATTGCTTTGAGCAGCGGTGGCAGTGATGACTTCATCTGACGATTTGTTTACCACGTCACAGAAAAATGTCTTATCTGCCGAAGAACTGGCTGATGCCTATGAACGTTGGGAAGTGCCCCGGGTATCGGTATCGGATGTTACTGCGGAAGAAACACAACCGTTAACAGTTGATGCGATTGAAGCGTTACAGAACGCGGCCCAGGAAGAAGGCTTCAAACGAGGTTATGACGAGGGGCATCAACAAGGTTACGAGGCCGGTCAGAGAGCTGGCGAGGCCGATATTATTCAGCAGGTGCAGCAGTGGCGCACGTTGATCGATGAGTTGAATGCACCACTTAAAGGCGTGAATGATGAGGTGGAAGACAATTTACTGGCGATGCTTAGCCTGCTGATGCGGCAATTGATTTATCAGGAAATGGCGCTACGTCCTGAGCTGGTATTGAATGTGGTGCGCGAGGCGCTCAGCGTGTTGCCCGTCAGTGATCGTCAACTCAAAGTCTATTTGAATCCGCAAGATGTGGAGCTGGTCAGAAATGGTCTGCAAGCGGATGATGCGACCGACTGGCAGTGGCATGCAGATCCATTAGTAAAGCGTGGTGGGGTGAGGTTGGTTACCGCCGATACTGCTATCGATGCCACAGTGGAAACACGTCTGAACAATCTGATATCACGACTGTTCAATCAGGAAAATGCAGATGAAACAGGCGGATTCTGCACAATCAGCTCACTGGCAACAGCGATTGCAACAACATTACCAACGGCTGGCGGCGGATAGTGAAACGCTGGTTACAGTAGAAGGCCGTTTAACGCGGATGGTTGGCTTAACGCTGGAAGCGGTAGGGTTTCAAGCGCCTGTTGGCAGCCGCTGTGAAATTCATGCTGCGGGTCGCGATCCGGTGGAAGCCGAAGTGGTTGGATTTCATGACGAAACCTTATATTTAATGCCGACCGGCAGTATTCGTGGACTGGTGCCGAATGCCAAGGTCAAACCCATTCGCAGTGATTCTCTGGTGCCGGTTGGTGATGCTTTGTTGGGGCGTGTGGTTGACGGCGCGGGTAAACCGCTTGACGGACGTGGCCCGCTCAATGTCAATGGCAGGGTTCCGCTCCATGGCAAGGCGGTTAATCCGTTATCACGTGCGCCGGTTCGTCAACATCTGGATGTCGGCGTACGGGCAATCAATGCTTTGCTCACCGTCGGTCGTGGTCAGCGGATGGGCTTGTTTGCTGGCAGCGGCGTGGGTAAAAGTGTGCTACTTGGCATGATGACCCGGTTTACTGAAGCAGATGTCATTGTGGTCGGGCTGATTGGCGAGCGTGGCCGCGAAGTTAAAGAATTTATTGAAGATATTTTAGGTGAACAAGGCCTGGCTCGTGCTGTGGTGGTGGCTTCTCCAGCCGATCACTCGCCATTGATGCGCTTACATGGGGCGATGCTGGCAACCAGTATTGCCGAATATTTTCGCGATCAAGGCAAACAGGTTTTATTGCTGATGGATTCCTTGACGCGCTTTGCCCAGGCGCAGCGCGAGATTGCATTGGCGGTAGGCGAACCACCGGCGACCAAAGGCTACCCACCATCGGTATTTTCCTTGTTACCCCAGCTGGTAGAGCGGGCCGGTAACGGCGATATTGGTGGCGGTGCCATTACTGCCATCTATACGGTATTAACTGAAGGTGATGATCAACAGGATCCGGTTGCCGATGCTGCGCGGGCCATTCTGGATGGGCACATCGTCTTGTCTCGACAACTGGCTGAAGCGGGTCATTACCCCGCGATTGATGTGGAAGCCTCGATCAGCCGAGTGATGCCGCAAG
>CANRLD010000118.1 GCA_947631375.1 uncultured Methylophaga sp.
CTTCAGCATAAACCCGCTCGACGGTCCAGTTTTCTTCAGCGACAACAGGTTCTCTGCTGGAAAAAGCTGAGCAGGCTGTCAGCGTCAGCATCAGTAGCAACGTCAGGAAATATTTCATCTTTGGCTTCTATAATTTTTGGAGCAAAACAAATAATTTTCAGTCTGCGATTGTAGACTGTTTAAGCGGGCAAAGCATCTAAGCAACAACAGTTTTTATTGAACATTGTACAATAGCCGCTGTTTATCATCCTCAACTTTATAGGTTCGTAATGATCAGTCGTTTATTTATCGGTTTGGCAAGTAGCTTATTGGCTTTGCCAGTGAGTGCAACAACATTTGAACTGCCAGACGAAGGAACGCGAGTCGTCGGCCATAATCTTATTGTTTATAGTCGTCAGGAAGATACATTATTAGACATTGGCCGCAAATTTGATTTGGGTTATACCGAAATGGTAACAGCCAATCCAAATCTTGACCCTTGGCTGCCGGGGGATAATCAACCGGTATTAATTCCGAACCGTTTCATATTGCCGGACGCACCCCAAAAAGGGGTGGTAATTAATATTCCGGAAATGCGTTTATTCTATTTTCCGCCCAAGCAAGCCAATCAGGTGCAACAAGTTGTCACACATCCGATTGGTATCGGGCGGGAAGGTCGTGATACGCCATTAGGCATTTTGTCGATTATCCAAAAACGTGAAAACCCTTCATGGACACCGCCTGAGTCAATTCGTCGAGAGCATGCGGCAGCAGGTGACATTCTGCCAGCAGTGGTACCACCAGGCCCGGATAATCCACTGGGTACACGCGCCATACGATTGTCCAATCCGAGCTACTTAATTCATGGCACAGCAAAGCCTTATGGTGTTGGTTTACGCGTTAGTAGCGGCTGTATTCGTTTGTATCCCGAGGATATTGAGCATTTTTACAGTCTGGTGTCATTAAATACTCAGGTAAATATTATCAACCAGCCTTACAAAGCTGCCGTGGCTAACGGGAAACTGTTTCTGGAAGCGCACCAGCCATTATCAGATATCGGTGATGAAGGCAGTGACAGTGGCAATATGACACCGATGGTCCGAGCGGTTCTGGCAGCGCAGGACAGTGTGTTATCTGAACAGGACTGGCCATACGCTGAAGAGGTAGTGATGTCTGCAAATGGTGTGGTCAAACACTTGAACCAGCAACAAGACAAAATCGTTGATAACGTCTGGTTTGTACACGGTGGTTTGCAGCAAGAAACGGGCTCAAAAGTGCGTCAAGCGCTACAGCAGCTAGAGATGCAGGATAAGTTCTGGCCACTGCGAAATACCGCGATAAATGAAGTGGTGGTCGGGCCCTTTGATAGTTTGGATGCGGCGCGTGAAGCGGCGGATAAAATTTCGCAAGTAGCCGGGATCCCGGTTTGGCCTGCGCATTTATCGGAAGAGATGTTTTAGAGAAATACCAAGTCGCTACGATCAAAAAAGCCGAGATAGTTATCTCGGCTTTTTTGTTTTAAAGCGATGAAAGTAATTCGAGGGAATTATTTGCTCATTGCTTTTTCGAACATACGGTCGATTTTTGCACAGCAAGCATCAACTTGTGCTTGTGCATCGTCAGCCGCTTTTTGTGCGTTTACAGCAGCTAATTCAGCATCAGAAGCAGTGCGTTGTGCAGTATCAGCAGTACTTTGCGCGTTGCGAGCTGCTACTAAAGCAGAATCAGCTGTAGATTGTGCAGATTCTACAGAACCTTTTAATGCTTCGATTTCAGCAGTATTTGCACAAGCAGTCAGTAATGCCAGAGGCAGGATAACGGCGCCCAGTTTAGCTAATGATTTCATTTGAATCTCCTTAAAGTGTTCTAGGGTTGGATAGCATTTCCATTTCGTTTGTAAATGCAAGCCTGACAAAAGGCTAACAGGAAATATTTATGCTGTCTATTGTCACAAATTTAAACTGCGAAACAGTGGTAATAGTTGTTATAATTATGCGCTCATTTTTGAAGCGGGAATAGCAGTTGCTGCTCTGCCGCGTTCTTTGGTTTTTGCTCTGGAAAAATTTGTTTTATGCATCCGATGCTGAATATAGCCGTTCGTGCGGCTCGTCAGGCAGGCAGCCTGATTATGCGATCTCTACAACACGTTGAACACTTGGAGATCACCACCAAGGGGTTGAATGATTTTGTCACTGATGTTGACCGGCTCGCAGAGCAGGAAGTCATCAATACCATCAAAAAGTCTTATCCTGATCATGCCATTATGGCGGAAGAGTCCGGTCTGACAGGCCAAAACGATGTGGTGTGGGTGATTGACCCACTGGATGGCACAACAAATTATCTGCACAGTTTTCCGCATTATTGCGTATCTATTGCCGTGATGGTCAAAGGACGTATTGAGCACGCCGTCATCTTTGATCCTTTGCGGGATGAGCTGTTTACTGCCAGTCGTGGTGAAGGCGCCAAGCTCAATGATCGTCGCCTGCGAGTCAGTAAACGCAGAGATCTTAACGGCGCATTAGTGGCTACCGGTTTTCCTTTCAAATATCCGCAACACCTCGACGCTTATATGCATATGTTTGCCGCTGTATTGCCCCAGGTTGCGGATATTCGCCGCGCCGGATCGGCCGCGCTGGATTTGGCCTATGTAGCAGCTGGTCGTGTGGATGGCTATTGGGAAATAGGGTTGCAAAATTGGGATCTGGCTGCTGGCAAATTGCTGGTAGAGGAAGCCGGCGGCGCTGTGACCGATTTTTCCGGCAACGATAAGGTACTTGATAAAGGGCACCTTATTGCTGGAAACATATCACTCCACGCACATCTGCAAAAAAGTATTGCGCCATTTGCAGTCGGTGCACTGAAGTAATCGAGCACGTCATCGGGACATTTTTAACCGCGCATGCCTGCCATGCCATAACGAATTGACTATATGAGTAATAATCTTAGAGATATAAACAAACTGCGAAACATTGCTATTATCGCGCACGTTGACCATGGAAAAACAACGCTGGTTGATCAACTACTGCGCCAGTCGGGCACCTTCAGCGAGCATGAAGAATTACAAGAACGTGTCATGGATTCCGGCGATCTGGAACGTGAACGTGGCATTACCATCCTGGCTAAAAATACCGCCATTCGCTGGAATGATTACCGCATCAATATCGTCGATACCCCGGGCCACGCTGACTTTGGCGGGGAAGTCGAGCGCGTTTTATCAATGGTAGATTCAGTATTGCTGCTGGTTGACTCGGCCGAAGGCCCGATGCCGCAAACCCGCTTTGTCACTCAAAAAGCCCTGGCGCTGGGGCTGAAACCCATCGTGGTCATCAATAAAATTGATAAGCCAAGCGCCCGTCCGAACTGGGTATTGGATCAAACATTTGATTTATTTGCCAATCTGAATGCGACAGACGAACAGCTGGACTTTGACGTGATTTACGCTTCCGGGCTGAATGGTTTTGCCGGCATGGATGAAACCGTTCGGGATGGCGATATGAACGCTCTTTTCCAACTGATTGTGGATAAGGTCAGTCCGCCGGCAGTTGATGTCGATGGGCCTTTCCGGATGCAGGTTACTTCACTGGACTACAACAGCTATGTCGGCGTTATTGGTGTCGGACGCATTGAGCGTGGCAAAGTAAAAACCAATATGCCGGTCACCATTGTCGATTCGCAAGGTAACAAGCGTAACGGCCGGGTATTACAGGTGATGGGCTTTATGGGGTTACGCCGTGAAGAGGTTGAAGAAGCTTCTGCGGGCGATATTATCGCTTTCACCGGGCTGGATCCGTTGAATATTTCCGACACACTGTGCGATCCGAGTGCGGTCGAAGCATTGCCGCCATTAAGTGTCGATGAGCCGACGGTCACGATGACTTTTCAGGTAAATAATTCTCCTTTTGCCGGTAAGGAAGGGAAGTTTGTCACGACCCGGCAAATCAAGGAGCGATTGGAACGTGAGTTAATTCATAACGTTGCGTTACGTGTCGAACAACTGGTTGATGATCCGGATAAGTTTCGCGTATCTGGCCGTGGTGAGCTGCATTTATCGGTACTTATCGAAAATATGCGCCGTGAAGGTTTTGAAATGGGCGTATCACGTCCGGAAGTGATTGTTCGGGAAGTTGACGGGGTTAAGGAAGAACCTTATGAAGCGGTCACCATTGATGTGGACGATACGCATCAGGGCAGCATCATGGAGAAGATGGGAACCCGCGGCGGTGAGCTGAAGAATATGTCGCCGGATGGCAAAGGTCGCGTGCGGCTCGACTTTATTATTCCTTCGCGTGGATTAATTGGTTTCCGTACCGAATTTATGACGGCCACACAGGGCACCGGGCTGATTTACAGTGTGTTTGATCATTATGCGCCAGTTAAGCCCGGTAGTTTCGGTAAACGGATCAATGGTGTATTGATTGCCAACGGTGTTGGTAAAGCCGTTGCCTTTGCTATCTTCAACTTGCAGGAGCGTGGCCGTATGTTTATCGGTCATGGCGATGAAGTCTATGAAGGCATGGTGATTGGTATTCACTCACGGGATAATGACCTGGTTGTTAATCCCTTAAAAGGCAAGCAATTAACCAATATGCGTGCGTCAGGTTCCGATGAAGCGGTCACGCTGGTGCCGCCAATTCGCATGAGTCTGGAACAGGCGCTGGAATTTATTGGTGATGACGAATTACTGGAAGTGACACCTAAATCCCTCAGAGTTCGCAAGAAATTACTGTTGGAGCATGAACGCAAACGTGCATCACGTGGCTAGTTGTATCGCCAAATGAACAAGAAAGGGTATCCTATGCGGATGCCCTTTTTTTTGAGGTAAATCATGCGAATTTTGATCCTGCTGGCGATTGGTCTGTTGCTTTACATTATCTTTCGAAATCTATATCGCCAGATTAAAAATGAACGACAGATAGAGCAAGCTTCGAAGATGGTGCGTTGCGAGCTGTGCGGATTGCATCTGTCAGAGGAAGAGGCAATACAGAAAAATCATCATTATTTTTGTACGATTGAGCACCTTGAGAGCTATCTGCAACAGAAATAATGGCCGGCGAACCTTCCTCCATTAGCAGATCAGAGCAAGACGAGGCCTCCTGGCGGGCACTCACTGTATTTTCTGGCTACCGTTTGTTTCTGGCCGCTATTTTATTTTTTGCTTTCTATCTGAAGTTGACTCCCGATTTTCTGGGACATAAATATCCACTGTTACACCATTATGCAAGCCTGGCTTATTTGATGGTTGCGGTGTTACTGATGATTTTTTCCAGCCGCCGCTGGGGTGTTTTTATCAGTCAAAGCAGTATGCAGTTGATCATTGATGTTGTTGCTCTGGCAATGATTATCCATGCCGCTGGTGGTCTGCAAAGTGGTTTGGGGGCATTGCTGGTTGTGGTTGTCGTTGCCGGTGGTGCATTAATACCGGGACGACTGGCAATATTTGTTGCAGCAATTGCGACCTTGTCCGTATTACTGGAAGCGGTGTATGCCGAGCTGACGGGGGCCGGACAAAGCCATTTTGCTCAAGCAGGTATGTTGGGCGCCATTTTTTTTATCACGGCGTTACTGGCTCAACTGCTTTCCCGCACCATGCAGCGTTCACAGTTATTAGCAGAACAACAAGCACACGATTTGAACAAACTGGCAAACCTAAATCAGCATATTATCAGCTGAATGCAAG